>JAAUTT010000059.1 GCA_012031335.1 Bacteroidales bacterium
CTTGGTTTGGCAGGGCCGGATCATACCAATGTTTACAGGCTTGTTAATGCTGAAGGAGACGGAATGCCCGGACTGATAATCGATTTTATAACGGAACCGCAGTGATGCAGATGCATTCAATTGGCATGTTCCGTATTAAAGATGAGCTTGCAAAAGTGCTGAAAGATATTTATGGAGACACCCTGGTGAGTGTTTACGATAAAAGTGAAGGAACGATCCCTTTTAAAGCCCAAATTAATCCTAAAAACGGTTACGTTTTAGGAGAATCTAAACCCGGAGTTGTATCCGAGTATAACAACCTGTTTAGTGTGGATTGGGTAGAAGGTCAAAAAACAGGGTTTTTTATTGACCAACGCGAAAATCGAAAACTTGTAGAAACCTATTCACAGGGAAAGGATGTACTTAATGTATTTGGTTATACAGGAGGTTTTCCATTTATGCATTGCGGGGTAATGCCAAACGGTTCATTCGGTCGACAGCTCTCAAAAAGCTATTGAGTTAACGAATGAAAATGTATCGCTTAATTTTCCGGACTGCACTAATCACGAATCTTTCTGTGTGGATGCTTTCGATTATCTAGATACCATCGACGATAAATACGATCTGATTATTCTTGATCCGCCTGCCTTTGCAAAACATTTTAATGTTCTGAACAATGCCTTGCAGGGTTATAAGAGGATTAATGCCAAAGCTATCAGGAAAATTCGTCCAGGCGGCATTTTATTTACTTTTTCATGTTCTCAGGTGGTTGACAAAGATACTTTCCGTACAACCATATTCTCGGCGGCAGCAAGCACAGGGCGGAATGTGAGAATATTGCATCAGATGACCCAACCGGCAGATCACCCTGTAAATATTTATCATCCTGAGGGAGAATACCTGAAAGGGCTGGTACTTTACATCGAATAAATCTGGGAAAAGTAAAAGTTTCCTGTCTGAATTAGAATCCCAAAGCTTAATCATAGTATTCCAGTTTCGGGTGGTAGCTGTCATTTTAAGCTGCTTTTCAATAAAATTATTGGAAATAGTTTGTCATGAGAGGTGTTTTTCTTGATCATGCTATATAATTCCCTTGAGTTAAAGAAAAAATTTCCCTCGGCTGTATTCAGTTTCAATATTTTAGTTTTCATATCTTCAGCAGGTTGCGACGGAAATAGGGTAACATATAATTTGTAGTCGTTATTATTAATTTTTTCGGCAAAAGGTGTATTTCTGATTATCAGTTCCCAATATTCCTGAGTGCGGAGGAAAGTGACAACAGGGTAGCCAAGAATGGTATGCAAATGTTTTTCTATTTTATCAAGTAATGTTTTTTCGCTTTGTTCGTTACTTTCGAAAACAATATTTCCGCTTTGTATATAAGTTCTGACCTGTGAAAATTCCATTGAACCGAATACTTCGCGCAGATATTCCATTTTAATAAGCTTTTGACCGCTTACATTAATTCCTCTCAACAAACATATGTATGTCATGAAATGGTTAGTTTTTGTAAAATTTGAATCAATTACTACAATTCAAACGTATTTAAGTTCAGTTATGATAAATAATACTTTTTATTGACATTCATAATGGAAAATATTAGATTTGAGCGCCTGTTACTAATAGACTTTCCGAATGATTGAGTTAAACATTCGCTGGTTTTATATTCTTGTTGGTTTTACCTCAGTTCTGCTAGGTTTTTTGTTATTAATACTTAAAAACACCTCAAAGCAGGTTCCTGGTCCCGGCCATTGGGTTGTCGGGTATTTCCTGTCAGGACCAGGCCTGATATATTTTTCCTTATATCCATGGCCAGGTGAGTATGTGAATATATTACTTTCCAACCTAATTCTGTGTATGGGTATTTCTTACTTCCTTGCCGGATTGTGGATTTTCAAGGAGAAAAAGATTAATAAAGCCATAATTATAGGTTTGCCTGTAATTTCTGTATTGCAGAATACGCTGCTTATGCTCATTTGGGTTTATCCCCAAACGAGAATCGTGATGAATTCCCTGTTGTATTCGGCTTACGGATTTTTAATTGTTTACGAAATGTTGTTTCCCCACCAGAAAGAGTACCGCAATATATTTCTGATAAATGCCTTTACTTTTATTTTTTTTAGTTGTTTAATGCTTTTCAGAGCATCCTATTCAAAACTACTTATGGAATTGGGAGTAATGAGTGATAATGCTGTTAATCTTTTGGTACTTTCCTTAACTACGATTCTGCAGGGTGTTTTAACCTATGGATTTATCATAATGGTTAATATCAGAGTAGCCGAGGATTTGAAAAAACAGGTAGCCTTACGGGATAAATTTCTTTCAATCATAGCACACGATTTAAAGAACCAAATCAATATTATTGGGGGTTTCAGCGATTTACTCCATAAAAACTTATCACGGCAAAACATAGAAAAGAGTATTCAGTTTTCGAGCTATATCCGGCAATCGTCCATTCAAATTACCGCCTTACTTAATAATCTGCTGGAGTGGGCACGTATTCAAAGCAAGACAGATATTTTTCATCCTGAAGATGTTAGCCTTTCAGAAATAATTACAGAGGAAATCGATTTAAATAATTCCATTGCATTCAACAAAGATATATTAATTGATTACAACGCACCAGATGAGAATTTGATTGTGGTTGCAGACAGAAATATGGCTAAAACAATTCTTAGGAATCTTATTATTAATGCTATAAAATTCACCAATAAAGGTGGAAATATAAACATAAGAGTATTACGGAAACAGAATTTTGCAGAAATTTCCATTACTGATTCGGGCATTGGAATGAAACCAGAAACGCTAAAGGAGCTATTCCGTACAACAAATATTTTATCTACCGAAGGTACAAATAAGGAATCGGGCAGTGGACTGGGCCTTGTACTTTGCAAAGAATTTGTAGAAAAACATGGTGGTTCTATATGGGCCGAAAGTCAATTTGAACATGGAAGTTCTTTCAAGTTTACTTTACCATTAAAAACCATATCGGCTACTTAACCTTTTCTTTTTCTGATTTTGGTAATAATTGACTAAACATAAGGAAATTACCTGAAAAATTTGTATATTTCATGCGAATCGGAAATTAATTGACACTACTGCTAAATTGTCAATATTGCTGTTGCATTCCCTCATTTTTTTAATTTTGGTTTGCTGAATTTTTAAATTTAAAAATTTCAATTATGGAAACACTTGCTACAATTTCAAAAGTTGTATTCCCTACTGATTTTACCGATCTGGCCATGAATGCCCTTAAAGTAGCAACTGTAATTTGTAAAAGGCATAATGCTGCTTTACATTTGGTAAATGCTGTAGAAATGGATTATTATTCCTTTTCTATCGAACCTTATACTAGTGCTGTATATTCCAATCAGGAAGTTTTGGATGCAGCAAAGGCAAATCTTCAGACGCTTAAGGATGAAATCGAAAGAAAAGAAGGAATCGCGTGTGTTTTGCACGTTGAGCCGGGAAATCCTGCTCATTTCATCTGTGGAGTTGCTTCTGAAGAAAACGCTGATTTGATTATAATGGCAACGCATGGGGCTTCGGGTTTCAGAGAATTTTTTATTGGCAGTAATGCCTACAAAGTGGTTAAACATGCCAACTGTCCGGTTCTTACTATTCCTGGCAACTTTGATAAAACTGGTTTTGACAGGATATTATTTCCTATAAGGGATACTGCAGGCATAGAAGAAAAATACGAAGTAGTGAAAAATATGCTGATGCAAAAAAGTACATTACTTGAGATTACCGGGATAGTTGATAAAAACCGTCCGGAGCAAATCAACAGGATTTCGAGTTCATTGGCTAAGCTTAAATTGAGGATGGTTGATGACCATATTAAATTCCGGTCGGATTTATATTATGCATCCAACATTGCTGGCGATATTCTGCGGATTGCAGGAGATAAGGAGTCGGATTTGCTTGCCATTAATGCCAGTCTGGACTATAACTGGAAAGAGGTTTTTATTGGACCTTATGCACAGCAAATTGTAAACCATTCAAAAATCCCAGTACTTAGTTTCAGACCTCAAACTGATAATCCATTTAAAAATACCGAATGGTCGAGGCCTTATAGCGCCTCCGATCCTTTTACTACAGCATAAAATTTCTATAAAGCCTGTTATTTTCAACAGGCTTTATGAATGCTTTTAACGCCCATAAATGAGACTAAGATTTTTCAGGTAATCAGTATGTTCGGAGTTTAATTCAGGCCCTTCCAATTTCCAGTTCCAGTTTCCATGAGTGGTTCCGGGAGTGTTTAATCGCGATGTATGGTCGAGTTTTAAAATATCCTGCATGGGTACGATAGTTATTTGCCCGACCGAAGAGTAGGCCATGCGTATCAGCGCGTCTGCTGCAACTGCCGAACGAGATTTATATCCCAGATAATTGCTTATATTATTTTTTATCTTTTTGTCAGCTTCATTTTTATACCATCCAATAAGGGTATTGTTGTCGTGAGTACTGTGTAAATAATGCTGTTTAAGCTATGCATATGCGGCGCATGCACCGAATGCCGCAGATCGCTGCCAAAGGCAAACTGGATAACACGCATACCGGGCAGGTTAAATGTATCCCGCAACCTATAAACATCCTCGTCAATTTCACCGAGATCTTCTGCGATAAATGGCATGGATGGAAATTCACGGTACAAAGCCTTAAAGAAATCATCTCCGGGACCACTTGTCCACCATCCGTTAACAGCGGTTTTTTCTGAAGAAGGTACTTCCCAGTAAGATGAAAAACCTCTGAAATGATCGAAACGCAAAATGTCGCAAAATTTCAGGTTTCTTCTGATTCTTTCAATCCACCACGAATAATCCTCTCTTTTCATCGTTTTCCAGTCAAAAACAGGCATGCCCCAAAGTTGACCCGTATTACTAAAATAGTCGGGAGGGACTCCAGCCATTGTTTTCATTCGCATTGTTTCATCGAGATTAAACAATTGAGGATTTGCCCAAACATCGGCACTATCGTAACTGATGTAAATAGGCATATCGCCGATAATCCTTATGCCCCTGGAATTGGCATAAGATTTCATCTTCAAAAACTGTTCATGAAAAATATATTGCTCGAACTTCACTTTAAAAATCAATTCAGCATGCTTTTTTCTGAAACGATTCAGGATAATCCGTTCCCTGATTTTAAAGTCTTCGGGCCATTCATCCCATGCCTTGTGTGCATTTGTTTCTTTCAATATGCAAAAAAGGGCATAATCTTCCAGCCAGTAATGTTCATCCTGACAGAAGCTTTCAAACCGGCTTTCAATCAGGGGATTTGGTTTCTTTCTGAAGTTTTGAAAAGCTTCCTCCAGCATTTGTTTTCTCAGAGAAATAGCTGGTTCGAAATGAACAGTATTGCCGGTTTTCAACGTTTGCGGAAGCGATGCAATTAATTTCTTCCTGAAAAGATCTTCCGGGTCGATCCATGTAGTGTTTCCTGCAAATGCTGACGATGAACTATAGGGCGACCAGGTTCCACTAACCGGGTTAAAAGGTAATATTTGCCAATAGGTTTGGTGGCTATCCTTCAAAAAGTCGATAAACTGGTAAGCTTCTGATCCCAGACTTCCGACACCATATTTTCCAGGGAGCGATGTGATATGTAAGAGTATTCCTGCTCCTCTGCCGGTTTTTTTTGTTTCACCCTTTAATACTAAGGGGCAATCTTGCTTCAGAACATCTGACAAGTTAACTTTTTCCTGTGTCCGGATTCTGGTATTATCCCATAACATCTGCCATTCGCCCGGAGAATCTGCAGGTAAATATAATTAATGTATTATCCCAGTTGATGATATTTTTATTGGGGTCCTTTCCAAGAGGGAAGTATAAAGTGGAATAATTGTCAGATACCAGTTATTCTCACGAACTCTCGCAAAAGCAAGAATATGGTCACTCAAAAGGCCTTTTACCTCCAGAGGCAGATATTCACCTTCATTAAAAACATGCGGATGGGCAGCCCTTTCCTGCATGAGCTGGTGAGTCATCCAAAGCTTTATACGGCCATCACGTTTATTATTTAGAAGTTCTCCAAAAAAAGCGGATGGTTTTTCTTTTGCCAGTTGAATGATTTCTTTAAGCAAACGATATCGTTCTTCATAATTTATCTGCCTGCGGTTATCCGGGTCTACAAGTGAAAGATCCCATAATTCTGTGCCCTGGTAAAAATCTGGTATTCCAGGACAGGTGCATTTTAACACCAGCTGCGAAAGTGAATTTGTAATGCCGGCATCGGTTATGCTGTTTACAAAATTGAAAAACTGGCTTTTGAATGGGTGCTCAGAATTGAGAATTCTACGGGTAAATTCTAATACAGCATTTTCGTAATCCACAGTTGGTTGGTTCCAGTTTGTGTGAATTTTCGCTTCTCTTAAAGCCTTTTGAAGGTATACCTCAATTCTTTCCAGGAAAGTATTATCAGTTATTGTATCCATGGGAATAGCGCCTGCCAGGGATTGATAAATGAAATACTCTTCAATCGGATCGGGAACAGTTACATCACCTAATTGGACTTTTAAGGGATAGTTTAGGGTTAACCAAGGGTTAGTCAACCCTATCCAATCTGAAGCTTTTTCAGTCAGGATATTCAGGCGGGCACGGGAATCCTCGCCACGTTTTGTGTCATGAGTTGCTGTTGCGTTGATAGAAAGGGGAAGGTATTTTCGTCTTTTCAATCATTTTCTTATGGAAATCCGGAATAGTAATTCCTCTGGCATCTATTGCATCGCCTACTTCGTTATGTGCAAGAAAACTACACCAGGCATACATGGCAGTATCTTCAATACCTTTGGCTGTAAGGGGGCCGGTGTATTGCATGCATCTTTGAAAAACAGAGGCTGTGAGTTTGTTTTTTTCTTCGTCGGAAGAAGGATTCAGGAATATATTTTCAAGAACACGGAGCGAGGGAGTTAATTGTGGGTTACGTTTAGCTGATCTCTCCAAAATTTCCTTTACTATAACCTTATCTTCCGGATCCAGGGGTATAGAAGACGAATACAGTTTGTAAACCGGACAATTTACAAGAAACTCACCAAGAGCTTCTTTCATATTATTGGGAGAAAGTGATGAATTGAATTCCACCAAACCTGAATTTTCCAGCATTCGGAAAAGATTATTCCAATCTGCCCTGAAGCTTTCGAGCAATATCTTCTTTTTACTTTTATAGATTAATTCCTGGGGATCGGGCTCAGATATGTCCAATGTTTTGTAAAAATTTTCCAATGTTGTAATCCCCGGATTATAAGTAAAAAGATTGTTTACCAGTGCCAGAAAATCGTATCCTGAACTTCCCTGAATGGGCCATTCTTTATGGAGTTCCTCCTTTCGTTCAAGAATTTTTTTCAACAATAATATAAGTGTTTTCTCCCGTCCGGGCTCTGAGTTTATCGAAATACAGGCCAGGATCCTTTAGCCCATCTACATGGTCGATACGCAAACCATTGAAGGTGTTGTTTTTAACCAGGTTTTCTATCAAAGTATGATAACCCTCGAACACCGCATCTTTTTCCATGGCCAGGCTGATGAGACCGTTTATAGTAAAAAACCTTCGGTAATTTAATTGATCATCAACTTTTTGCCAATGGGTGAGCATGTAATGCTGTGCCAGCAGTAATTCATTTAATTTATGGGAATTAACGTTTATGGTTTCGCAAATCCGGTCGATGAATGTTTTAAAGGACTCGTCGGTTGTGTAAATGGCCTGAAGACGTTCCCGGTTGTTAGACCATCCAAAACCATGGAAAGCGGGATCGTTTCTGAACTCCTTACTCCCAATCCCCTGTCCTATAAAATATGAGCCATCCAGCATTTTGAATTCTTCCAGTAACTATGGAAGGTTTCACCATTTATAGGAAGTGTAAAGTCGTAATAGGAAATGAAAAACCATCCATCTGTCCATTTTAATTTTATTTCGTCCGCATCAAGAGCCTCCGGAAGTTCTTTTCCCAGAACTGGAACCATCAGTTTCCCATTAAAACCAGGATGATCCCAATCTATATCAAAGTAGCCTGCAAAAGCCGATTGTTTCCCTTTCTCCAGCACATCCATCAGCCATAAATTATCAGGATGAAAAGCCATATGGTTGGGGACAATATCCTGAATCCAGCCAATCCCGTTTGATTGCAATGCATAGCTGATCTCAGTCAACTCGTCGTGAGAACCAATTTCTTTATTTAATTTCAGCGGATCGGTTACATCGTAACCATGATTACTGCCGGGAACAGCTCCAAAAACAGGGCTGGCATAAATGGCTCCGGGCGCAAGAGCAGAAAAGTATTCAAGCTGTTCTTTTAGATTTTTAAATCCAAAATTTTTATTAAACTGGATGCGGTATGTAGAGGAAGGAATAAACATGGGTGAAAGGTTCAATTTCAAGTAACAGTTATATTTAAAACCATAATGGATTGAGCCGGGACCTGAATAACCGATTGTTTCTGCTCAAATGAGAAACCGGGACCGCCCCATTTTTTATCAGAAGAGCAGAGGATCAACTGCCCGTTTTGATTTAGTTGTTCGTGTTGCTGAATTTCGATTTCTGAATTTTCGAAATTCAGAATAGCCCAAATCATTTGTTTATGTACTTCGCGGTGGAGTATAATTACATTCCGGTTTTGCCATGTGCTGGCAATTGGTGAGTTCCGTGACGTGCTTTTCAGCACAGGATTTGTTTTCCTAAGATGAATCAGTTCTTTGTAAAATTCAATTAACTGGTTTTGTTGAACAGAACGCTTGTCCCAATTCAAACGTGACGCAAAAAAAGTAGATTCTGCCTGAGGGTCGGGCACATCTTCGCCGGTTTGGAAAAATTTGAATTCATTTTTCCGACCTTCGCGCACCTGTTCGATAAGTGTATTATCGCTGTGGCTGGTAAAATAATAAAAAGGGTTAGTTTCGCCATATTCCTCACCCATAAAGAGCAGTGGAGTGAAGGGACTAAGCATCATAGTTCCGGCAAGGACCTTCAGCATTTCAAAACTTACGAGGGTCGGAAGGCGATCGCCTTTTAACCTGTTACCAACCTGATCGTGATTTTGGATAAATACAACAAATTTATGACCCGGAATTCCTTCGGTGCGCGTCCCAAAAAAACGTTTACGGTGCTCGGACCATATACCATCAAAAGCGAAAGCTGAGTTTAGCGATTTTTCGAGCAGGTGAACGCTGCCAAAGTCGGAATAATAACCCTTGGTTTCGCCGGTTGACAGTGCATGGATAGCATGATGAAATTCATCGCACCAGGTGGCATCCATGTTATATCCACCTGTGGCAACCGGAGAAATAAACTTAGTATCGTTCAGATCGGATTCAACGATGAGGAAATGTTTTCGGTTTAACCTGCTGTTGAATTCCTGCACTTTATCCTGAATGTATTGAAGGATATGCATATTTCCAAAATCCTTTATGGCATGAACCGCATCGAGTCTTAATCCGTCGATATGAAAGTCACGAAACCACATCAATACATTCTCTGTAACAAGTTCTCGTATACCGTCGCTCCATGCATCATCAAAGTTGATAGCTTGTCCCCAGGGGGTTTTGTATTTATCAGTAAATACCGGTCCAAAAGCAGGCAGGTAATTTCCTTCGGGACCCAGGTGATTGTAAACCACATCGAGGATAACTGCAATCCCTTTCTGGTGGCATACGTCCACAAGATATTGCAATCCCCCGGCACCACCATAGGAACTCTGCACAGCAAAAGGATAAACACCATCGTATCCCCAGTTACGTGATCCGGGAAACTGATTCACGGGCATCAGTTCAATTGCTGTAATACCAAGATCTCTGAGATACTCCAGTTTAGAGATGATAGCCTCGAAGGTACCTGCTTCGGTAAAAGTGCCGGTATGTAGCTCGTAAATAATCAGTTCTTCGGCAGAGATTCCATTCCAGGTACTATCATTCCAAGTATAAGCCCCTGTATCGAATATACGGGATGCTTTATGCACACCTTCGGGTTGCCAAAGCGACAAAGGATCGGGAAAAGATTGATTGTTGAGCATAATCAAATATTTGTCGCCGGGCACTACCGGTAAAATTTCTGATTCCCAGAAACCATAAGCAACAGGTTGTAAATCGTACCGATCGGTGTTATTAATTTTAACCTGGACCGATTTAGCACTTGGAGCCCAAAGTCTTAGCTTCGCCCCTTTCTGAGGTATGTAAACCATACCAATAGAACGACTTTCTTTCATATACTTTAACCTGAGATTAATAATACAATCGAACGTCCTTTAACTTCAATATTTTCCTTGGGATGCAATATCAGATTTCTGTTCGCGGGATCGATAAAGCCATCTGCGCTATCAAGAATCTTGAACCAAACAATCCCCCAGTTATTTTCTGGAAGAGTAAATACTACGGAATTAAATATCAGAATTTATCATTAGAAAGAACGTGTCGTCCTGGATTTTTTCACCCCGCTCGGTATATGCGTTTACATCGTCGCCCGAGAGATAAATACTCAGCGATTTTGCAAAAGAAGAATTCCAGTGTTCGTCACTCATCGGAAATCCTTCAGGGAGAAACCATTCAATATCGGTTACATTTTTTCCTTTAATGGGTTTATACTGGAACCATTTTTTACGGCAAAAAACAGGGTGTTCCAAACGAAAATGGATAAGCCGCGAAACATAATCCTGAAGCTCCTTATCGGCTTTCTCCCAGTTAATCCAGGACACCTCATTATCCTGGCAATATGCATTATTATTCCCCAGTTGCGTTCTCCCCAGCTCGTCGCCAGCTACCAGCATGGGGATGCCCTGTGATAGGAACAGCGTAGTGAGAAAATTACGAATTTGTTGTTTTCTTATGCTATTAATTGCTTCATCTTCAGTGGGCCCTTCCACTCCGTAGTTGCACGAACGGTTATTCTTTTCCCCGTCGTTGTTGTTTTCGCCATTTGCATAATTGTGTTTTTCATTGTACGAAACCAGGTCCAGAAGGGTATAGCCATCGTGTGCTGTGATAAAATTGATACTAGCTGTTGGTGTTCTCCAGTTGTTAAGATATAAGTCCGAGCTTCCGGTAAAACGGCTGGCAAATTCAGCCAGCATTTCATTATCGCCCTTCCAGAACTGTCGCATGCAATCGCGGTATTTGGCATTCCATTCCATCCATCCGGCGGGGAAGTTACCTACATGGAATCCGTTTTCACCCACATCCCAGGGTTCAGCAATCAGTTTAACCTGAGAGAGGACAGGATCCTGATGCAGAATATCGAAAAAAGATCCCCATTTATCCACATCGTCAAATTCGCGGGCCAAAACAGTGGCGAGGTCGAAACGAAAACCATCCACATGCATTTCGGTAACCCAGTAACGCAAGCTATCCATAATAAGCCGCAAGATTGTTGGGTGAACCGTGTTCATGGTATTGCCGGTTCCGGTGTAGTCCATATAAAAACGTTTATCGGACTCGGTAAGCCGGTAATACGAGTGATTATCCACGCCCCTGAAACTCAGGGTGGGACCTAAATGATTTCCTTCGGCAGTGTGATTATAAACTACATCGAGAATTACTTCAATGCCGGCACGATGCAGGGTCCTCACCATTTCCTTAAATTCCACCACCTGCTGGCCTTGGGTGCCCAAACTTGAATAACGGGCGTCGGGAGCAAAAAAACCAATACTGTTATAGCCCC
>JAAUTT010000060.1 GCA_012031335.1 Bacteroidales bacterium
AGATAAGGAGCAGATATCCAGGGTTTTTATTAATCTCTTTAAAAATGCCATTCAGGCTGTTGATAAGGGGCAACAACCTGTAATCCATATAAGTATTAATTTAGAAGGAAGAATTGCTGTTGTTAAAGTGAAAGACAACGGAAATGGAATTCCTGAGGAATTGAGAGAAAAATTATTCCGGCCTAACTTTACTACTAAATCAAGCGGAATGGGTTTAGGACTGGCAATAATAAAAAATATAATGGAAGAACTGGGTGGTTCAATCAGGTTTCTTACAGAGACAGGAAAGGGAACAACCTTTATTCTGGAATTCCCGCTTTTAAATAAAGATGAAAAATCTTTAAAGTAAAACAAGGGATTTATCATAACCAAAATCAACCGTTTATCGTACACTTATTAATTTGATTTATTAAATATATTTCTAATTTTGCTAAAGCCATCTTGAACTTTACTTAACTTGAAACGATTCGTATACATATTTTTTCTGATTTTATCACTTACATGTGGAGTTCTGAATGCACAGAGCCAAACAGATATTAAAGGCATTATTAATAAGTATGTTAAGGTTACTACGGTTGTTAATGCTCTTTCAGTTAATGTAAGTTCTTCAATAGATTTTGCTCAGGGCGATACGGTTATGATTGTACAGATGAAAGGTGCAAAATATTCATCCGACGATCCCAATGTTATTGACGACCCGGTTAATATGGGAAAATACGAATTAACCGTCGTAAATACGGTTTCCGGAAATACAATTACATTCAACTCTCCGCTAAAAATACATATAATGCTCAGGAATCAGTTCAACTCATAAGGGTACCTGCATTTAATCATGCCAAGGTTGTTGAAGAGCTTACCAGTGCAGCCTGGGATGGGGAAAAGGTGGAGTTTTGGTTGTTATAGCATCTGGTTCACTTGAGCTAATTGCAGATATAAATGTTACAGGAAAGGGATTCAGAGGCGGTACCCCTGTTACTGCTGTCACAGGAAAATGTTTTGCCACAAATCCCATTCCTTTTAACACCTATAATATTTTAGCCATTCACTCCGATAGTACTTCGGGAAAAAAGGGAGAAGGGGCTATATCGAACAGCTTTGGTTTTATATTTGGGAAGGGACCGCTGGAAATAGCGGAGGAGCAGGTATGGGGTTGTATTCAGGTGGTGGTGGCGGTGGTAATTACGGTATTGGGGGAAACGGCGCAAAAGAAAGCTGTGCTGGAGAAGACGACTGGAATTGGGGTGGAAACGGAGGACGTATCGATGGCCAATACTTCAGTAATTTTTTAATTCATCGGCGGATTTTTCTTGGCGGCGGCGGTGGAAGCGGTATTCAAAAAACATCATCTTCAGGCACCATTGGTGGAAATGGCGGAGGAATTGTTATCATTCTAACCCCATATTTGGTACCAAATAGTTATAATATAATTGCCAACGGAGCCGATGTTAACGGACTCGTGAGCGACGGATCATCTTCGGGTGGTGGCGGTGGTGGTGGAATGATACTGCTGGCAGTTGATTCTGTAAAGAACAGTTTAAAAGCCAGTGTTAAGGGAGGAAAGGGTGGTAGTACCTCAGGTGCAAACTGTGTAGGACATGGTGGAGGTGGTGGAGGTGGTTTGTTTGGTTTACAGGAAAACATTTCCATTTTCACAGTTAAATTTAAGTGGGGGCGAACCGGGAACTGGAATTTGTTATGTATCCTCTACAGGAGGTAGCCAGGGAGATTCCCTGAACAGATTATTGTTGCCATTAACCGGTTTTCTGAATAACCTTATTTATGCCGAAAGTAAAACATGCTATAATACAAAACAATATATAAAAGGTAGTAAACCTCAGGGAGGAAATGGTGCTTATACATATTTATGGGAATATCGTGATAATGTTACATCACCCTGGATAGCTGCTCCTGGTAAAAACGATAGTATTGATTATAAAACAGCTTTCCTGACGGATACATCTCAATTTCGAAGAAAAGTGACTTCTGATGGCATGACCGATATTAGCAGATCCGTTACAATTAATGTATTTCCACAGATTACCAATAACGTTGTCGATCCAGATACTACACTTTGTTATGGATCTAAATCTGTTATAATCCGAGGCGCTGTTGCCGGGGGAGGGAAAGGTAATATTCAATACGAGTGGTCGCAACGAACCATTTCAAGTACTTGGGAACTAGCACCGGCAGATGTGCGATTCAACAAAGATCTGACTATATTGGCCGATGAGTCCAGATATTACCGGCGTAAAGCTACATCTGAATATTGCAGTATTTACGATTCAGTAAAAGTGGATATATTACCTGTAATTACAAATAATCTTGTCTCTCCGCGGCAAACGATATGCTCAGGTGCTGTTCCGGCTTCATTTCAGGGAAGCACTCCGGTGGGAGGAAATAATGGATCCTATAAATACAGATGGCAACGGAGCGACGATTCTCTGAACTGGACAAATGAAGGCATCTCTGTTAAGGATTTTGCAAATCCTCCGGCGCTGTCTCAAACCAGATATTACAGACGAATTGTTCTGTCAGGATTAAATGATTGCTGTAGAGATACCAGTAAAAACATAAAAATTATAGTTCTGCCAAACATAACCAATAATTCAGTGTCCTCTGATCAAACCATATGTGAAGCTTCGAAACCTGATTTGTTCAATGGAAGCCAACCTTTGGGAGGAGATATTATTGATGGTTATCGGTATAAATGGGAAATCAGCAAAAATGGCGCTTCGTGGGATTCTGTTCAATATTCTGATGCAATAATTAATTTCCAGGCTAATGAACAGGATTCAACCCGCTTTTCAGACGTATTGTTTTTCAGGACTGAAAGATTGTTGTAAAAGTACCAGTAACAGCATTAAAATAACAGTTCAGCCCAAGATAAAATTTAATCAGATAGTTGGGGATACCACAGTATGCGATAACACAGTTCCCTGGACTATTAGAGGGAAATCGCAATCATTTACAGGAGGTGATAATGTTCAGTATTTTGCAAAATGGCTTCAGAAAAAGACAAACGGTACATGGCAGGATGCCACAGGAATCATAAATCAATTGGACTACCAGCCCCTGCTTTAACTGATACATGCTTTTATAAAGACGTATAAGCTCCGGATCATGTGCTGACACTTCCAATATAGTAACCATAAAAGTTCTTAATCTGATAGTTGGAAACAATATTGAGGGAACATCTGCAGTTTGCGATGGTTTTCCGGCTGGTGTGATTTCCAGTGGAGAGATATCTGGTGGTGAACCTGGGGTATATAAAATTACGTGGGAGAAAAGTTCAGACAATTCAAATTGGACACCAATTGCAACCGAAAATACCAGTCAGTTACAACCAGGTATTTTACCTTCCGATTTATATTTCAGAAGGATTATAAAATCAGGCCCTTATGATTGCTGCTTAAGTACAAGCAACACTTTTGCAATAACAGTGGATAAAAAACCCGATTTAGCTGAGGCTGGATCGGATAGAGAAATTGTTTACCAGGACACTTTTTACATTCGCGCAAAACTGCCGGATATTGGAACTGGTGTTTGGACAACCGGTTCTGATGCCACTATTGTTGATCCTGATGCATTCGTTTCGGAAGTAAGGGGCCTAACATTTGGGGAATATGTATTTTATTGGACAGTAACCAATGGTGTTTGTCCTGCAGTTTCCGACAGTGTTGTTTTAATATTGAACGATATTAAGCGTTTTACCGGATTTTCACCCAATGGTGATAATATTAACGATTTTTTGTAATTGAAGGATTGGATAAAGCTCAGGATAAGGAATTAACCATTTTTAACCGGTGGGGAGTTGAAGTCTTCCGTTCAGTCAATTATGAAAATAACTGGGATGGGAAAGGAAAGAATGGGAATGATTTGCCTGAAGACACTTATTATTACGTATTGAAAATCAATGATATTTTCAAGAATGGTGAACAAAGGAAATATAGTGGTTATGTAGTTATTAAAAGATAGATGAAGAAATTATTTATCATATTATGTTTTGTTATTCTGAACATTTATGCTGGCAAAGCACAACATTTTCCGGTTTATAGTCAGTATATGATGAATGGTCTTTCCATTAACCCTGCCTATGCCGGTAGCCGCGATGTATTTTCTGCCACTTTTCTTTTACGAAAACAATGGGTAGGATTTGAAGGGGCACCTACAATTTTTTCTTTAGGAGCACATTTACCATTTCGTAAGCAGAATGCAGCTTTAGGATTGATAGCTTATAACGAATCTATCGGTATTGAAAACTCAACAGGCCTCTTTGTCAATTATGCCTATCGCGTAAGGCTTGGTAACGGAAAGTTAGCTTTTGGTCTAAAGGGTGGTTTTAATCTGGTAAAAGAACAAAATACTAAAATTACACTCCGAGATCCTTTAACCGATGCAGCTTTTGAGGGAAATAACGAAAACCGTTTTATGCCAAATTTTGGCTTTGGCATGTACTATTCAAATACAAAATTCTTCGCCGGTTTATCCTTGCCCTCAATGCTGAATTACAATTCGAATGGGGAATCAGCTAAAACTGACTTTAAAACCTACAATGTATTGTTAACGGGCGGGTATTTAATAAAGTTCAACGAAAACTTTAAATTAAAACCATCTACCCTCATTAAATATAAATATGAATCTGATGTTCAGTATGATTTGAATTTTAATGCCATATTTTTCAAAAACGATATGCTATGGGTGGGAGGGTCGTACCGGAATAAAGAAGCATGGATCGGGTTAATCGAAGTTCAGGTAACCCGTAAAATTCGGTTGGGATATTCTTATGATATCTCAATAGGTCCTTTAAGTAATTACAATAATGGTTCTCACGAAATCATGCTTCGTTATGAATGGCGCGATAAAGTTGCAACGCTAAATCCACTTTATTTTTAATTTATGTACAGGGGTATTTTATTTTTGGATTTTTTTTTACTGGATATCTTTTACTGATAACCTGCGGGCGGGTAAACAGTCAAAATTTATTTGAAATACAATCTCTGGAATTTAATACACGTGAATACGATGAATTTGCGCCTGTTATTTATGGGAATGGTCTTGTATTTAACACCTATCGTACCCGCCATGTTTATAAATCGGAAGTTGACCTGCAGGAAAAAGTAATTAACGACTTATATTTTATTTCAAAAAAGGAAGATGGTAAATGGAGCGAATTGCAATATTTTTCTAACGAATTGAATTCCAAATTCCATGAAGGAAAAAGTACTTTTACAAAAGATGGCAATACCATATTTTTTACCCGGGTACAGGATTCCACAGGGTACATTTATCGGGCAGTAAAATCCGGTGGAGAATGGGGAAGTCAGGTTTATATTTCATTAAATTCCGATAAATATTGGATTAAAGATCCATGTTTGAGTACTGATGGAAAAAAAATGATTTTTTGCATCCAAAGCTCCCGGTGGATATGGCGGGTATGATCTGTATGTTTCGGTATTCGAAAGAGGTGACTGGGGCCCCACGTAATCTTGGCTCCCTTGTAAATACAAAAGGCGATGAAACAGGGCCCTTTATTCATGCCAATGGGAAGCTGTATTTTTCTTCGAACAAACTTCCAGGGGCTTTAAGAGATGATATATTTTATACTCGCGAAGTCAACGGGAAATGGATAACTCCCAAAAGGCTGCCTGATAATATAAATTCGAACCGCGATGACAGATATTATATTTCAGGTCCCGGAGACACTACCGGATATTTTTGCAGCAACCGTAACCGATCTTTTGATATTTTCAGTTTTCGTTCGTTATGGCCAAAGTTTGACAATTGTAAACCATTGGAAAAGAATAGTTACAAGTATTTATTTTCAGGAAGGTTCGGTTGATACCGATACAACTACCTGGTTGTATGAATGGGATTTTGGTGATGGTACAAAAATCAAAGGTAAAAAAGGCCGAAGCAGAACATTTATTTGCATCTACAGGTCAGTATATAATCCAATTAAATGTAGTAGATACGCTTACAGGTGAGATTTTGCTGAATGAAGATACGTATCCCTTTGATGTAATGGATATAGAGCAGGCCTATATTTCTTCCCCAGATACTGTTGTTGCTGAGTTATCAGTTAAATTTGATGCAAGTGCTACTAATCTTCCGGAATTTAAAAAAATAGAGTATTACTATTGGGATTTTGGTGATGGTGAAAGAGAAGTGGGATTATCTCCGGAACATAACTTCCTTGTGCCCGGAAATTATAATGTTAGGCTTTGTGTACAATCTTCGGCTGATGAAATGGTAGTTTTAAGCAATCGTGTGTAAGTAAAGATATTGTTGTTATAAAAACGCCTTAATGCTAATGACTTGAACTTGTTTTTTTAACTTTTTCCGTTAATATTTAACAGGAAATTGGGTTATTTTTTTAACTTCGATTAGAAATTGATATTTTACATATATCTGGTGTTGAATTTTTTTATATGAGGCGAGCTGTATTACTAACTGGATTTGCAATTTTATACTGTAATCTGATATTTTCACAACCGGTGCCGGGCGAGGATGAAAATATTCCCTTTTAATGACCTTTGGAACCAAAGCAGAAAAATCCTGGGGCGACGATGATTTTTCCCAAACCTTTTTTCTTTCTTATACCTGAGAATTATAAAGACCCGGTATTTATTAAAGTTTTTGATCCTGATGTAGGTGGCGTTATTGATGAATTAAACGGCACATTCGACACTCAAATGACATATTCGGTTTATGGAGGCAAAGAATGCTTTACCCATCCCGATGCTATCGGTACCGATCCGGTTGGTAAATACAAAAGTGGAAATCAGTTAGCTACAAAAACGTTTGGGGTTAATCCCCGCTACGATAACAATTGGTATACCTTTGGACCATTCAACCCAACAGAAGGAGAATATTCCAAGAGATATGGAGGATATGTTTTTAAAATCATATGCGATGGAATATCGGGAGATGATGGAAATATGTATCGTTATTTCCTGAGTACTTCAGCAAGCATAAATAAATCTATTGAAGGAGCCTATGCTTTTGCCTACGAGTACTCCTTCCGCATGCACGACGATCCAAAGGAAGTATCTCATATCTATCCGTATGTTGATGACAGGGTTGTAACACTTAAGCAAATGAATTTTGACTGGGATAAGGATGGATTCATCAGAGTAGTTTCGGTGGCACGTAAAGGTCAGATGTGCGAAACATCCAATGATAATGAATGGGTTAATTCTGAATTTAAAATTCTTGCTGAAGAAAAGAATACATCACTCGATTTTCAATTTATAAAGAAAAGCAACCCGGTTGTGAAGAATAACAATGTAGTTGTTAATGTACGAAACCAGTATGGAGAAATGCTACAATTCAACACTATTCCGATCGGTGGTGTCCCAAAATATAAATTTGGAGGAATTAATGCTAAGCAAATTAAATAAAAAATCAATTGTGCATGTGCTCTAACTTAAAGTTTATTCCGGTTTTCTTTTCTTACATTATTAATTGGTTTATCAGCAAATGCTCAGGTATACAAATTTCAAAAATATGGTGTACCCGAAGGTATTTGTCATCCTTTTGTATATTCGGTAAATCAGGATATTAATGGTTTTTTGTGGGTTTCCACCGGAACAGGATTGTGCAGATACGATGGTTTCAGTTTTACTCCTGCGGTTGCCGATTCCCTCACCGAAGCCTTTGCAGGAGTGAGTTTCAAAGATAGTAAAGGGAATCTATGGTTTGGGCACAGCAATGGATCTATAAGTGTTTTTAACGGGAGAAAATTTGAAGTTATTTCTGTTGAAGGAAATGTCACAAGCAGTATCAACGGCCTAACCGAAGATAAGGATGGAAACATCCTGGCTATATCACAATCGAATGGGCTAATTAGAATTAATAAAAGAAAAAAAGCTGAAGTTTTAGTCAAACCCTTTGAAGGTAAGCTGCTTTATGCATTGAATATAACCATGCGCAATGAATTATTAATTGGGACTGACGATGGTGTTATTGTTTATAGTTATGGAGAAGATTTAAACAGCATAAAAGAAACAGGCAAAATTGAAAAAATAGCACTTTCTAAAGTCCAGTCAGTTTATAAACAGGGAAATGCTGATTTGTTTTTCATTGGAACAGAAGATGCCGGCTTTTTTAAGATATTTCGTAAAGAAGGTCAAAAACAGTTCCAGGTTGAAAACCTGGGAGCTGTTTTAAATCTTGAATATGAGAATATACAGGCAGTTTATCAGGATTTGGAGAATAATCTGTGGATATCAACCTTTGGCAAAGGTTTGATTAAAGCTATAGTAAACGAGAATGGCAAAATACTGGATGCAATTAATTACAACTCGGTAAATGGCCTTGGGAGTGATTATATAAAGAATGTTTTTCAGGACAGAGAAGGTAATATATGGGTGTCTACCTATGGAAATGGTTTAGCCGCGCTTGTAGATGAGTCTTTTACCTTTTTCGACTACAGGGATAAAATTGGTAAGAATATTTCTGCTGTAGCTTTTCATCCCGGAGGTTATTTTCTTGGAGGTGATAAAGGTTTATTAAAGGTTACAAATGGAATAAAGAAGGAAGTAAAAATTCTTTGGTACAGGCAACGGATTACCTGCAGATAATGTAACATCCCTGCTCTATAGCGATAATGGTACCTTATGGATTGGTACTGCAAAAAATGGTGTTTTTATGATGCTTCCGGGACAGACTTCTGTTTCGCAGTTTTTTAGAACTGATAATTCCATCGGTAATTCGGTAAGTTCTTTAACACTCGCTGATAATGAATTATTTATTGCTACAAAAAACGGGATTTATCAGGTAAATTATCTCAATAAAAAACAGAAACATATAAGTACATCGGAAGGTTTACCTCATAATAATATCAACCAGGTATTTACCGATTCCAAAAAGCATGTTCTCGTTGCCACAAACAGTAACTCATTGTTTAGTCTTGATGGTAGTATTCAATTCAAACTCGACGAAAATGTTGAAATCGAATTTACTTGTATCGCTGAAGATTTTGAAGGTAATATTTGGGCAGGAACCAATGGCTCCGGGGTATTTAAATTTACCAGGAAAGAAGTAAAATATTACTCTCTTAAAACGTCAGGTCTAAAATCGGATTTCTGTTATGCCATGTCAGCCGACAATTCTGGAAACATATGGGTTGGCCATCGCATGGGATTGAGCAGAATTAGTGTCAAAAACGGGTTGATCAAGGTTTATGGTCCCGAAGCCGGAATTGATGGTGATGTTAATAAAAATGCAATAGTTCAGAATAAAAAGGGGAATTTATTATTTGGAACAAACTCCGGATTGGTCCATTATGAATCGACAAGGGGGAATACCAGAAAACAGGCACCGATTGTTAATATTACTTCCGTGCTGATTTCAGATAAGGAATATGACTTTACCGAACGAATTGTATTGCCATATTCTGCCTATAAAATGCGATTAGAGTTTATTGGACTAAATTACAGCAATCCTGAACAGGTTACTTACAAATATAAACTGGAGGGTTTCGATATTGATTGGTCCGAACCTTCAACAACACGTTTTGCAATATATTCCAGGCTTACTGACGGAGACTATGAATTTCACCTGAAAGCTTCAAATAGCGATGGTGTTTGGAATGAGGAACCTCTTATTCTCAAAATCAGAGTCAAAAAACCTTTCTGGAAAACCTGGTGGTTTATAAGTCTTGCTGTTATTGCCTTTGTAATTGGTGTTTATCTCATTATTATAATAAGAGAGAAAAAACAGAAGGAATTTCAGATTTATCTTGAAAAAATGCTCGATGAACGAACCAAAGAAGTTCGGGAACAGAAAGAAGAAATAGAAATAAAAAACCGGGACATTACAGATAGTATTAACTATGCCCAACGTATTCAGGCAAGCATATTACCCTCGGTCCGTAAGTTGCAGCAATATTTTACCGGTTCATTTGTTTATTATGCACCACGGGATATCGTAAGCGGCGACTTTTACTGGTTTGATCAGTTACAGGGATCGAACAAGTTTATAATTGTCTGCGCCGACTCAACAGGTCACGGTGTACCCGGCGCTTTTATGTCTATGATTGGAACAACCCTTATTAAAGATATTTGTAATCGCCCTGATGTAAAATCTCCGGCCGATATTTTGAATATTCTCGATAACGAAATCAAGGCAACATTAAACCAAAACCTCGAAGGTGAAAGACCAAACGACGGAATGGATATAATGGTGGTAGAACTCGATGTAAAAACAAATATAATGCGCTGTTCTTCAGCAATGAGACCTTTTATAGTGTATCAGAACGGTGAACAGCTCTATTTCAAAGGAAGCCGGAATTCTATCGGAGGTCAGGTTCGTGAAGAAAAGATTTTCGAAACAGTGGAACTGCAATTAACCAAAGGTGATTTGATTTATATGTTCTCCGATGGTTATCCCGATCAGTTTGGTGGACCTCTTGGTAAGAAATTCAAGATGGTTCGACTTCGGAACCTGTTAAAGGATATAAACGAGAAACCAATGGAAGAACAATATAACTACGTGAAAAGCAATTTTGAACTCTGGAGAGGTGAGCTTTCGCAGGTTGATGACGTATTGTTTATGGGAATCAGGATATAAGCCCAAATTAATTATTTGATAGTCATTTTGTTAATTAAAAGGAATGTATTCCAATTATGGACTCAATATTCACTTGTTCGAATCCACATCCGATTTTAAAGTTGCTCTTTTGATGTCTTCCTCGCTTATGATTTTGTGTAGAATCGCATAAATGGTAAGTCCGGGTACCGATTTGATACCAAGTTTTCCTGTGATATTTTTGCGATGGGCAATTACAGTATGCGGACTAATAAACAAACGATCTGCAATTTCCTTGTTTGTAAACCAAGAACGAGTTCGCGCATCACTATCTTTTCCCGCTCACTTAAAGTTTCCTGCGAATTTTCGCGTGTTTCGTTGTTTTTAAAACTTTTGTAAATCTTTAATAACTGGTTCTGAAGCAATGCTTTTGACTGGTGCAGGTCTATTACCTCGAACGAGTTTTCAAAACTGAAACGGGAATTACTTCTTTTTATCAGAAGAAGCCTGGTATTTTTGGGTTGATCTATAATACGGTCTAAATTCAATTCTTCAAAATCCTCCGGACAGATTATGATAAGCTGTTTATCGGTTTTATTCTGAAGTTTATTTAATATATCGGGGTGCTTGATTTCTTCGTGCGTAAATTCCATATTGAGATTCTGCATAACAGAAACCAATCCTTTTCGAATAATGCAAGATTTTATAGCAAAAAATACGTTAACCACTTTTATCTTTTCAGGTTTTCCATTAACTCTTTCTCCATACTCAATGCTTTGGGAATCATTACTTTTTCCTCAATCCGCGAATGGTCGTTCAAGTCTGTTTCAAGTATAAAAATCTCAAATAAAAGTTTATTGCATACATACATGTCGCTGGGCCTTGGAAGATACTTGATGATCAGGTTTTGAAGATCGTGCAGTTGTTCCTCAACATCGTCATGAGTGTTCTTATATTTTTCAATAGAATAAGTTTTGAAGTTTTCGGAATTTTTTATCTCCGACGAGTCCTTTTTATCCTTGTTTTCGAGCCAGAAAACATACGGA
>JAAUTT010000061.1 GCA_012031335.1 Bacteroidales bacterium
TTCCCGCCCGCCAGTGTGCTATTGATAATTTATCTCAAAAATTAATGAGTGGAGTAAGACATTCGATTCATATTTCGAGCAATAATTCTATGAAATGTTAACTTTTAAAAAATAAGCCTATGTAAAACTACATTTTTCTGAACCGGATTTAATCGGGTAAATTGCTGTACCCTGGCTATATACTTTCTAGGTTCAAACATAAATATTAGGGGGGGGTAAAAAAGACCCGTTCTTAAGCAAATCGCTATAAATTAGCTGCGCAGCGAATATAGTAACTCCTTAATTACCGGGTCCGTCATAAACATCTTAAATTTACAAAATTATGAAGTATTTAAAAATTTCTTTTACTGCTGTTATAGCAATTATGCTTTTGTTTGGTTGCAAAAAAGATGAAATAAATTCAGCCAAGAAAGAATTTGCTATTAAAGACATGAGTGGTAATGTAGTAACAAGTTTGCCAACTGATTTGTTGTCTTCTGTCCATCAGGATCTGATTCAAAAAGGTAGAAAAAGCGACGCAAACACCCTATATGAGCTTTATGATCAAGAAACAGGTTATCTCAAAACAGCCCCTGTTACTGATAAAATAGCTAAACAGATTTCTTTGTCAGATATGAAGGTAGATTCATCAGAAATGGTTGTTAATGACGATACATTATCAATAACTTCATTGAAATCATTGTCTTCATTGAAGTCATGGGAGCAAAACTACGTTTATTTATATGCCCATTGTAGAGCTAGAGGCGATATGGGGCCATTTCAGCAAGCACCGGATAACTATAATTATACTAGTTTTCCATATTTTGCAGGTACTACAGGCGAAGAACGAAGACTTGAGGCAATGATGATACAATCAGCACAATTTTTAGCACCCACACGCCCAGATATTAAATATCAATTAATTAAACCAGATGGTAGTGTTTCTTATCCAGGTACAGGAACCTGGGGAGTGTGGGTTGGTACAAAGGGACAGAGCCTGGCTGTAATAGGGTTACAAATGTGGTCTGATACTCCGGGCTTCCATATTTGGTATATAGCCCATAATCAGTCAACCGGATGGAATGGAGGATGGCATAATGATGGACAATTTGCCGGAACCTATGGTAAACGGTTAGAAGCATATGCTATGCAAATACTTCAATATTAACATTTTTTAAATTCGGGCAGGTAATTCAATGCCTGCCCGAACTTTTAATACAATTAAAATATGAAATCAAAAATATCATATGTTTTACTTTTATTACTAATACCAGCCTGCCAAAAAGAATTAGATATTCCTGATACCGGAAGAAAATTGGTAATTAATGGATTAGTTACTACCGATAGCATAATGGGTATAAATATTACAAAAAGCTTATATATTAACGATTCAACAAAATGGCTGGGCGCAGACATTATTAATAATGTGCAGGTTTATATTTACAAAAACACTGTTGTCGATTCCCTGATGTTTTGCTCAGATCGGCCAACATATCCAGGCACTGAGATTCAGTTAAATTACAGAGCCACATATTTAAAGCCGATTTCAGGTCAGCAATATAAAATTGTTGCAAAAGCTCCAGGATTTCCAGATACCCAAGCAATAATCAATATTCCTCAACTTGTACCAATTGATCGTGTTGACACCAACGTTGTAACACTTTCAGGAACATTTGAAGATTGGCAAAGTAATATTAGGTTAGTTTGTGATGTGCAATTTAACGATCCCAAGAATGAACAGAACTATTACCTATTTAATGTTTATAGGGGAGTTGATGATTTTCAGAGGACGAATATGGAGTTTATTTGTAACGACCCCGTAGCAGAAGAAGAAGAACTTAATCATGGGACAATAAAATTTGGGGTTGCCTTTTCCGATAAAGCCATAAATGGCAAACAACACAGGATTACAGTTACCTTAGACGGTAAAAACATTGGCATGCCATTCTGGAACGACAACAGCCCATTTCCATCACACAAAACCACCCTTTATTTCCGCCTCTATTCCATCACCGAAGACTATTTCAAATACATCCAAACCCTGAACCTATTTCTGAAAAACCACAAAAACCCGTTGGCTGAGCCCACACAGGTGTATTCCAATATTACCGGGGGATATGGAATATTTGCAGGGGCAGCAGTTTCGAGCGATTCAATAGTATTTAAGTATTAAAATGGATGGTGTAAACTCAAAAAGCGTCTATAAATTATTAACTCATAAAACAAAAAAGCATGCAAAGGGGCCTGTACCTATTTACTAAGTATTTCTTTATTATTCATTGGCAGTTGCAAAAAGGATAAGGATAATGAAATAATTTCAAAAGGCTTTATCATAGCAGGGGAAAAAGGTAATATTTCTACTGTTGTATACAGCCCGGTCAAACAAATTCTATCGACTCAAATAACCGTTATAGAAAATAATGCAGCAAAGGATACTATTGTTTCCTATTTTGACAACTTTAATTTTGATAACGATTTCAGTTTCGATTTAACAATATCGTCTACGGCCAGATATCCCAATAAAGGTTCTAGAGCAATATTATTAAGCTCAATAATAATTCATTCTCATTTTGCGCTACGCCATTAAATGAAAATGATACAATTAGTGGTTCGCAGAGCTGGGTACGACTTTTTAATAATGATTATATACTCCTCTCATTAAGCGATTCGGGGTTAAACAATTGGACAAGCCCAAAGTAGCCTGGGCTTTAGGATGTGGATCCAATTGCGGTAATTATATATACGGCTGGATGAAAATAGAAATCGATGATTATAACCAATTAAAGATTTACGCATATGCCTGTTCAAACTAAAAAATTTTGGTCATTTTATCTGTTTAAAGATTAACTATGAAACACAAGCTCATTATCCTTTTTCTTGTGGCTGTGCAACTTGCAAAATCCCAAAGTTACACCATCTCGGGCTATGTAGAGGATTTAAACACAGGCGAACGCATTATTGGCGCCTATGTTATAGATAGCATAAGCAATAGGGCTACTGCAACCAATAATTACGGCTTTTACAACCTTAATAGCATAGGCCCGAAAGCCGCAATACGCTCTACCTATGTTGGTTCGGTGTCCAGGGTGCAGTACATATCGTTAACCCGCGACACTAATCTCATACTGAAAATATATTCCACAAATGAATTAAGTGAGGTTGTTGTCCAGGCACAGCAATATGGCCACAGGGCCAACTCTCCCCTGGGGCTATCGGTTATCCCGGTAAAGGCATTGGTATCCATACCCGCACTTGGTGAGACCGATTTGCTTAAATCGATACAAAGCCAGGCCGGCATAAAAGGGGGCGTAGAAGGATCGGCAGGTATTTTTGTCCGGGGCGGTGGAGGGGGCGAAAACCTTTTTATGCTCGATGATGTGCCTGTTTATAATGTAAGCCACTTGTACGGCTTTTTTAGTGCATTTAACAGCAGTGCAGTCAAAGACATTAAACTGTTAAAAGGGTGTTTTCCCGCGCGATATGGTGGAAGGGCATCTTCAGTTATCGATATCAGGAGCAACGATGGCAATAATAAGTCGTTAGCAGGAGAGGCTTCGATAGGGCTTATTTCTTCCAAATTTATGCTAGAAGGGCCGCTATTGAACAACAAAACCACTTTTATAATTTCAGGGAGAAGGTCATATTTAGATTTAATTTCAAACCCTATTAAAAAGATAAAAGTTATGGACAGTAATTTCCCCGATTACTATTTTACGACTTAAACGCAAGAATTGTCCATACCTTTTCTCAAAAGGACAGGGTATACCTAAGCTTGTACAAGGGAACTGACTATATTCAAAACAAAAAGGAAAACACCGAAACAAGCGGCACTACCGAAAAATATACTGAAAATCGCGAAGAAACATCGGGATGGGGCAATATTATAGGCTCATTGCGTTGGAACCATACTTTTGGGAACAGCCTGTTTGCCAATACCACTATAGCTTATAGCAGTTATAACTATTTTACCGAAAACCAGTTTAAAAGTATCGATAAGGTATTACTCACAAACGAAACAGTTGAGAAAAATTACTCCGCACAATACACTTCTAATATCAACGACTTAATAGCCAAAATTGATTTTGACTATTCCATGTCCAATAACATTTTAAGGTTCGGTATGTCCAATGTTTTTCACACCTTCAGTCCGGGAACTAATAAATATAATATGAACGACCAGGAGATAAATGAAAAATCAGATACTTCGTTTACCAATGAACAAATACGTTTCCATGAACCAAGCTTTTATATTGAATACGAAATGAAAGCAGTTGAAAAACTGGCGATCAATATTGGGATAAGACAAAGTGGCTATATTTCGGGACATAACAAAAACTTTAACTTCGAACCGAGGTTCAGTGTAAATTATATGCTCACTCCCCAATTGGCAATTAAAACCGGTTGTTCGCGCATGGCTCAATATATGCACCTGTTAAATAGTTATGGGGTAAGTATGCCCACCGATCTTTGGGTTCCGGCAATAAAAGGGTTAAAACCACTTAAGTCCGACCAAATAAATATTGGGCTGGCATATAACTTCAACAAAAAAATACTATTATCGATGGAAGTATACCAAAAATGGCTTACCAATACTACCGATTATAAAAATGGGGCATCGTTGATGACCGACTTTTCCCCCTGGTACACAAAAATAATTCAGGGTACAGGCAATTCAAAAGGGATGGAAATTTCTGCAGAGAAACAACAAGGCCGTATAAAAAGTAGCATAAACTATACCTTATCAGTGGCTAACAGGCAATATGCCGAAATAAATAACGGGAAAAGTTATCCCTTCAAATTCGATAGGTTACACGATTTATCCATTTCAGTAAATTATCAAATATCCAAAAAATTTGACGTTTCTGCTATTTGGTTTTTGGGGACCGGGTATCCGGTAACTTTACCAGTCGAGAAGTATATGCCAGCCTTGGGATTATATAACCTCTCATCTGAATATGGAGGCGAAATCGATTATTACCCATCGCGCAACAACTACAGGTTACCTGTATATCACCGCCTCGATTTGGGATTCCATTATAAAAAACACACCCATATAGGGGAACACAACATAAGCTTCGATATCTTTAATGCGTACAACCGTAAAAACCCTGTTCACATGTATTACTCGGGATATAGGGTAAAAACCCTTACTTATGCCAATTTGTTACCTATTATACCATCCATATCATATACCTTAAAATTTTGATTTATAAAGCCTCTTGTTTAGAATTCTTAACCTGTTTTTTTGACAATAAAAAGCTATGCAACACCATCAGAATTATTTAGCAAGGCATTTAATGGGCCATGATTACTATCAAAGTTGCAATGATTACCATTAAAACTCGTATGATAGTCATTAATCGCGTTATGATTTCAATTAAAATCCGATTTACCCTCATCAATCGCTCTAAGATTACCGTCAAAACCCTTTCGAGGAGCATTAAAATGTTTCCGCTTTAAATCAAATGCCTTTCGCTGTGGATTAAAATCCTTTCGACCTTCATTGATACCTTTACGATAAGGATATAAAAGAGGATAATTCAGTGGCACGCCAACACTCCCATCTCTTCGCTGTAAGGTACATGCCTCAAACCGCACGAACCAAGCGCCACCAAAGTTTGTGGCAAGAGCCTTATAGCCCGTCACGCCCCAACGCACCTTGAAAAGGAAATAGTTCCATTGCGTCGTGAAAAGCCCATAAGGTGGGGATTTAAATTTGAAACACCTTTCAGTAACCTGGCAGGTCGAACCCTGCCTGGCAAGGACTAGCCATCCACCAGAAGCGAGTCTTGCGTAGTCATCAGAGATGATGGCACGAAGCGTAGACAGCGGCTGTAAAAGCCTTGTGATTGAGCCTCGAAAGTTCTATCATCGAAGTCTCGGGTTTCGAAGCCCTGGGACAACACCAAACCCGCGCTGAATAGAAGGCAAGTTGGGGCGGTTCGATCGGGGTCTTAGAGCAAAGCAAATACAGAAAGGGGTTACATGGGAACACGAGAGAGCCTCCCTCCTCCGCACGGGAAGTGGTACAAAAAGGGAACACCACACCAAGAAGTTTCCTGTCCGTCAGAGGTCAATACCATCGCCCTGTCAGGAGCAAAGAAAAGCATGGTATCGCAAGTGGTATCTTTTCCCGAGGAACCGAAGGGATAGAAACGTGAGAAGGCAGTCTTAACAGGCTCATAGTACTGATGAATCATGGGGAATCAACCCAGGAAACCCATGAGAGGGAAGGGACACTGTCTGGAATTGGAACTGTGATTAGGAAACATTAAATGGGTCAAAAACATTGCAAGAATGTCAACGGAGGAATTACAGATAGCAGAGCGCGCAAGGCAGCACCGGGGGGAAGGGTTGCACAGTCTGAACCAGTTTATAAACGAGGCCATGCTTGAACGCTGTTACAGATCGTTAAACAAAAACAGTTCGGCAGGGTTGGATGGCGAAAACTGGTATGAATACGGGATATTAGCAAAGGAACGAATACCGGAGCTGATAAACAAATCTGCAAGTGGCTCGAATAATGCAACCATAACCTTGACGGCAACTGCCAATCCTTCTGCGGCGACCAGAACTGCGACCGTAACTGTTGCTGGAATCAACCTTTCTTCAAAATTAGTTTCAGTTACTCAAGATCCAGGGACAACAAGAATAGTGGAGACTGAGAATATCAAAATTTCGATTTTCCCCAATCCTGTTGTGTCTGTCTTATATATAAATGGATTAACAAAAAATTCATCTGTATCAATAGTTGACTTACAAGGTAAAATAGTTATAAGTAAACAAATACCAATGATCAGGTAAATATTGAAAGTTTATCTAAAGGACTGTATTTAATTAGAATTACCAATGGCGATGAAACTATTATTAGGAAATTTCTTAAACAATAAATTATAGCTTATTCTATTTTTAGAAACTATAGATTAATGATTAATAAATAAAACCAGCCGCCACGCGGTATAGCCAACAAGGGTTTCAGGAGTATTCGGAGCATTGTAGCCCGCTTCAACTTTTCGTGTACCTTGATAGGACATTCGCCCGAAATCCCTTGCTGTCCATAGTGTGCCGAGAAGCAGAACCATGGCAATAAATAGGTTCTGCATGCTGTAATAAAGATGGAGGAAACAGTTGTAAGTCGAACCTCCGCCCTCGTTGTACAGGCAGAGGGGGCAAACCGCCAAATGGTGCTGTGGTAAAGAGTCATGGTGCTGAGCGATTTGGAAAAGGCCACGCCAAGAGCGTTGTCAGGTATGGATAAAGGAGTTGAACGAGAGTGAACCGCTGATGAGGTGTCGAGAAGTTGGTCATCCCCTGTCAAAAGCCACGGAGTATGTTACGGGGTTATAAGCATGGCAGTTACCTGTTTACTGGCTGTGCGGCAGGCGTCATTACTCCCTTCGGTCGTGAGGCTCCACTTCGTTCCGGTTCAGGCGGCAAGAACTTTATCCGGGCTCTATTACGGAACTCGGGAACCTGCAAAGCAATGTTTGGCAGTAACAACATGTAAGCTGTCAAAGGGAAATGCACAATGGGAACAACCCAGAGGCAGAATACCGATGTGTTTTGTAGGGGCAGACTAATTCGTAGTAGTGATGAAGTTCCTGTAATGGGAATGGAGCGAAGGGGTTAGCTAATGTAGCATAAACAAATTGCCAACCAGAAATGGGATGAGCTTAAAGAAAAATAGGCTATATTAGAAGAGCCGTATGAGGGGAACTTAGCGCAGCGGTCTCACGACCGAAGGGAGTATACTTTCAAGTACGGTTCTGTGAGAGGCTTGGGGTGAAATTCCCCTTGCCTACTCGATTATGTGCCGTTGCCAACAATAGTAAAAAAGACACGATACAACCATGAGTTACGACTTATTTTTTACAAACAAAAAGATTGTAAAACGACTGATTCTGATATTCGAAGTTATCTTGATAAAAGATTTAACAATCCAGAAAATTCAGACCAATATTGGTATGAGAATAAAGAAACAGGAGTGTATTTTTGTTTTGAGTACAATGAACCCGAACCTGATGATGAAACCATTGAAGGGTTTGAGAATTTTGACAATACAAATTGGACGTTTAATATCAACTTTTTAAGACCTCAATTCTTTGGATTAGAATCTTTCCCATTTGTTGAGAGCTTTGTAAATGATTTAGACTTACTTGTTTTTAACCCCCAAGCTAATGGAGATGATTCTTTAAAAAAATATTCAAACAAAGAATTATTCGACAATTGGAGTGCAATTAATATGAGACATTCGTCCGAATTTTACACAGAATATGGATTATGCTATCTGGATTTGCAAAAATCAGATAAATCATGGGAGTTTAATAAAATCGAATTGAACTTCAAAATAGACTCGGTGACGAGACTTTTGTTCCAGGGATTTTCTACTTCAAAGAGCATAAGACTGGACAAATATCAACTCTATGCGTTTGGCCTGAGCATATTTCAACTATCATTCCCGATGTCGATTATTTTATAATTCAGAAAAAGATTAAGAAACTATTCGGTAAAAAAGAATCTAGTGGATTAGTGTCATATAAGATTATCAAAGACACTTTCAAAGACTCTATTACAAAGGCAAACGGTTATGATATGATTTCCCCTTCTAATTCAATGAAAATTGAGAGCCTTTTTAATAAACTTGAATATATTGGTGATTTCAAAGAGATTGGAGAAGGTATATCTGTTGATAAAATTGTAAATTACAAACCGGATTAATAAACTACTGTTGGCAACACTTAGCCTCCAATAAAGCGTTGCTTGCATACGCTTTACATTGGAGGCTATGTTGAACTAAACGTTTGTTGGATAACCTCCTTTATGCATTTAAATTTCAATGATTTACCTATAGTGGTTTCAATGGGGGTTTTTGCTCTCCGACACCACTTTTTTTGAAGGTTCTAAATACCCATTCCGAACCTGTTTTGGCGAAAAGTATTTCAAATTTTCCTGTTTTTAGTTTATTCTTTACAATTTATGCTGATAGATGTACAAAAAACGCCAATTTTTTACAGTATGCACATACCCCACCTGTTTGCGCACTTTTGGCACATCCATAAGTTAAGATATCATAACCGCTTAAAGCTATGTTTAAGCGGATTTCAGCATGGGTGGAGCCCTTTCTTTTTCGAAAGTTTCCAGCACCAGAAGGGAGCCTCCGCATTCGCGGCATAACAACAGGGAACGTTCTCCGAACTTTAAGGTAAGGATCTCGGCCCTTGTAAGGCGTGGCTTAGGGGTAAAACCGGGCATTAGCTGCAACCTGATTTTCTCCAGCGCATCTTTTTTGTTGCGGGGACAAAGAAACCCCAGGTGGCGTATCCTTCGAAATCCGGCAGGCACAATATGGTCGAGGAACCGCTCCAGGAACTCCACTCCGGGTATGGTTTGGATTTCGGCAGCATAGTCCTTTTTGCGGTTGGTCCACCGGAAGGTAACATGGGTGTCGGCTACCTTTAAAATCCTGGCATTGGATATAGCCACGCGGTGGGTATATCTACCCAGGTATTCCACCACACTTTCCGCGCTGCCAAACGCCTGCTTTGCATACACCACCCAGGGAGTTTTGATAAGGTCGCGGGGTACGAACTTTGTAATTTTCCCCTGCTGTTTAAGCGTCCGCAGCCTTTTTGCAAAGGTGGCACTGAACTTCGATGAGAGGTGTTTTACATTGAAAAGGAACTCGCCCTTTTGTTTGGAGCTTTTCCAACGCCCGTTATTGTCCATGCCACCGGCCGGGACAATAAAATGGATATGGGGATGGAACTTCAGCTGCTGGTCCCAGGTATGCAAAATGGCGATGGCACCTAAACGGGCGCCCAGCAACTTAGGATCTTTGGCAAAAGTGCAGAGCGTTTGCCACGACTTTTCGAACAGCAGGTTGTACATCACCTCGCGGTTAAACCGAAAGAGCTCAAGCAATTCGTGGGGCACGGTAAACACCACGTGAAAATATTTCACCGGCAGTAGTTCGTGTTTACGGTCCTCGATCCACAGTTCCTTGTCCACCCCCTGGCACCGGGGACAATGCCTGTTCCGGCAACTGTGCATCACGTAGTGAATTGAGCCACAATGTGTGCATGCCATGGCCGAACCACCCATTTGAGTAGTCCGGCAATCGGCCAGTGCCGAAAGCACCTTTAGCTGATGCGTGGAAACACCTTTTTTCTTTAATAACCTGGGCAAAAACTTTCGGACAACCGATCCCAGATCATTTTCCGGGACCATTGCCATAAAGTTTCAGGGTAGGGCTAAAGCCAGCCTGAGGGTTCGATTTGGCGATATGCAGGTACATCATGGTGGTGCGTATCTCAGCGTGTCCCAGTTGGTTTTTCACACTCACAATATCGAGTCCCATTTCCAACAGATGCGTAGCATAACTGTGCCGCAGGGTGTGGATGCATACTTTTTTTTGGATACCCGTTTTTCGATTGCCGCCCTGAATGCATGCCGTATGCCCTCTCTGCTTATTTGCTCCCCGCGTACCTTGCCGTTAAAGAGCCACTCTTTGGGGTTGGAAGTGTCCAGGTAAGCTCGAAATTTGTTGTAAAAACAACTTTACGGCATCGTATTCCGGCACTTTTTATACACGGGGACGTTATGGCGCATTTAAAAAAAGGACAGCTCCGTTGATTAAAAATGTGATTAAATGAAAAACCAGACTTTATCGGATGAAAAGATTGACAAAATAATCAAAGACAAATTTTCTGGGAGTTTTATGAGCAATTCAAAATGGGTTAAATTGATTCAATTACTCGTTGACAATTATGTCTTAATTAAAATTTGCAATGTAAAACTCATCTATGACAATAAGATTAGGAACATGATGATTTCAGGCGACGAGCAATATGATTTTGATTTTTATTCCAGTTCAATGGAAAGCATGGTTACCGATCCTATTGTTCCTGGTTGGACTTCTTATAAAGAGATTGAATGGGTTGATTTTCCTTATTGTTTACAAATATTGATAATAAAATAACTAAACAAGATATTATAAAAATAAAACAACTTGTAAATGAATTGGGGAAGTTCAATGATGAGTTGACTAATGATTATTATCGGATTTATGCATACAGATAGAAAGATAAACGCGCCATAACATCATATAAATTTTATTGGGGCGGAATCGCTGATTTTAAGGTGCTTGCTTCTAATTTAGCTCTTAACGTCTCGACAAGAAAGTATTTCAAAATCCCCAACAAAACTTAGTGTGCCGAGAAGCAGAACCACGGCAATAAATAGGTTCTGCATGCTGTAGTAGAGATGATGGAAACAGTTGTAAGTTGAACCATCGGTGTCGTCTTGCAGGAGAGGGCATCAACTTAGCGAAGCGTTCTCACGACCAAGGGGAGTAAACTGTCAAGTACGGTTCCGTGAGAGGCTTGGGGTGAAATTCCCCTTGCCTATTCGATTATGTACCGTTAGGCTTCATGCTGTAAAAAAAACAAAACAACGATTAATCAAATAAAGGTGTTAGATTTATATAAAAAACTGGATTTAGACTATGGAGTGTCCAGCAGAAAGATATTCAAGCGATTTAGTGAGTATTC
>JAAUTT010000062.1 GCA_012031335.1 Bacteroidales bacterium
CGATAATACATATAAGGCGTTGTTTTTAATGGCAAACCTTGCCATTGATCCTCCGGCTCCTATCGCTGATCCAGATCCAGTTCCTCCTCCTGATGTTGCGCTGGAGAGATCCATTAACCCATTATATTTTGCATAGAAGTATACATAAGGGTAGGGATTGGGATTGGGTTTATTTAATTCTCTTTCCACTTCTTTTACCTCCCAACTGATAACAACTCCCTTGGTTGGATCGGCCCATTCCTCACTAAAATCGACATCTTTGGGTGGAGCTGCATATGGAAATACATCCTTAATTCTGTACGACTCTTTTATATCGTTCATATTATTAATATCTATAGCTACCAAATCTATATAACTGTCAGCAAAAAGTGTGTTTTCTTTTATGGCAATATCCACATTTCCGGGAATGTTAATAAAAGCCTTAATTACCGGATGAGCCGGGTCGTTATTGTCAACAATATGAATGCCTTTAAAATGCTCGTTGATGAAAATGTAATTGTCTTTAAAGTAGATTTTTCCGGGTTTTTTTAAGTCTTGAGGTTCAAGATTCTTAACCGATTTGCGCAACTCTTCATATGTCATATAAACCGGTACACTGGCTTTATAAATTTCGAATATTCTATCCTTACATGCGCCAAATAGAAGTGCAGTAAAGACAATTAGTAATGTTGGAAAATAATTTTTGGCCGAAAAGTTTTTGTTTTTATTGGAGATGTCTTTTTTTATCGGACGGAATGGAATTGCGATCATATTAGTAAAATTAGTTTGTTGTAAGATGATTAAAGTTTTGAATGGTTGCGTTTATTTCGTTACGCAACCTTTATCTTTTATTTCCATCATACAATAAAATTCCAATTATGAAATCTATTACCCTGACTGCTTTATTAATTTTTTATTCCGCATTATTGTATTCTCAGAAAAATATGGATGATGTTGTTTACCTGAAAAATGGAAGCAGAATCCAGGGAGTTATCCAGTTTATTATCCCCGATTCAATTGTTCAGATAAAGCAGTCGGGAGGAACTTTATGGGTTTTTAAAATGGATGAAGTTTCCATTATTGATAAAGAAGAAAAAATTAATCTAAGGAAAACGCTCCATGAAAATATGGGATATCAGTTCGGCTTAAACGCTGGTTTTTTAGCGGGTTCGGATAATAATAGAAATAAAGCTCCATTTGGTGTTGAAATGATACATGCTTATAAGTTTACGACCAACATTGCCATTGGATTAGGAGCAGGTGTTGAGTTTTTTGAAGCAACTCAGGTTCCACTGTATTTAGATTTACGTTACTATTTTAACCAAAAGTATTACGCAACTTATCTATTTGTGCAGGGTGGGGGAATGGTGCCAATAGATGCTGACAATATTGAAATTGATGGATATGGCTTTAAGGGAAAGATAGGCTATATGGTTAACCCGGGTATTGGCTTTTTGTTTCCTTTAAATGAGCGATCTGCAATTTCGGTTGGGTTGTCATACCGTTTTCATGAATTGAAATATTCTGGAATTAACAATATCAAAACGGATTATTTGAGAGTTGAAAAGATGAACCGTTTTAACTTCCGGCTTGGTTTCATATTATACTAAAAATAGCTCTTCCTTCAGGATGTAAAATTGGAAATTCCACCTATTCCAATTAATCATTAAAACTTTTGATGTTTAAGTAAGCGTTTATTTGTAGAAGTTTTATTGTTGAAATCTATTAAGATATAGAGATTCTTATATAAATATTTCATAAATTTAATATAAGGTCTCTACTTTAAAACGACAATTATGACAGTTCGCAGAAAGCTTTTACTGCTGGTGTACGTTCCTGTAATTGTATCGACAATATCTGCAGTTGTAATTTCATCTTATAAAATCCGCAAACAAGGAATTGAAAACCTGGAAGATAAGAGCGAAGCGATTCTTGATATTAGTATTCAGGAATATTGTCTCAACCATATTGATGCTTCAAGTATCATTGAACAAGAAGAAGAGGCACAAATGGGAAAAAAGCTTCATAATTATAATTTTCGGATTTCTTCACTCGATCCTGAAAATCCAAAGCATAATGCTAGCTCAAAAGATATTGAGTTTATCGATCATTTCGAAAAGGAGAAAAATAATCAGATCAATTATATTGATAATGAAAACGACTAGTTGTGGGTTATGCGTCCTGTATTTATGGATAAGACCAAGGGCTGTCTGGAATGTCATGCGGTAACAAAAATCGGGTAAACATGCCAGTGAAAATGATTTAAGAGGCATTTTCATTATTTCTTCCAGCATGGATCAAACCGGAGAAGAGGTTAAATCTGCAATTACCCAGATAAGTTTGCTGGGAATCCTAATTACGGCAATGGCTATAATGATTGGACGACTCATTGTACTTAAAATATTAAATGTTACGCAGCAAATTGTTTCTGTAAGTAAAAAGGTTTCTGAAGGTGATCTGAACCAAAAAGTTTTGGTAAAATCAAGCGATGAATTTGGAGAGTTGGCCAGTTATATTAACAGCATGATTACTGCTTTAAATGAAGTATTAACAACAGTGCGGGATGCTGCTAAAGATCTGGCCACATCCACCCGGGAAATTGCTGCTACTTCCGAAGAAATCTCACAAGGGGCACAAAATCAATCGTCTCAATTCGAAAAATTGAATATTTCTTTTCATGCTTCATCTGGTAATGCCTTGAAAGCAAGTGATTATATTGGTAAATCAGTAACTAATGCCCGCGCAGCCGAATCTGGAATGAGTCAAACCATAAAATCTATGGAAGTTATCGAGAAAAGTTCTTCAAAAATAAATGAGGCTGTTAAGATTATTAACAGTATTTCTTTCCAAACGAATATTCTTGCATTAAATGCTGCAGTTGAAGCTGCTCATGCAGGAATTCACGGCAAGGGATTCTCCGTAATTGCATCGGAGGTGAAAAAAACTTTCAGAAGTTACTACTAATTCATCTGCTGAAATAAATATTATTACCACCGAAAATTTATCCCAGGTGGTGAGCGGCGTAAATATTGCCAGTGACGCCGGTGTTATGATCGCCGAAATTTTAAAATCTATAAGTCTAATAGCCCAAATGCTGAAAGATATAACTGAAGAAGCTCAGGAGCAAGCTAAAATTATTGATAGTAATCTTGAAATTACTAACTTAAATACTTTAGCGGCCGAAAAGTTAAGTGCATCTGCCAGTTCATTAGATAAACAGGCAAATCAACTCCTTGATATTGTAAAGCATTTTAATCTAAGTTGAATTAATATTTATTTGTTTGTCCGATTTTTGGTTAATATTTAAATTATTAACATTTCTTATCATTTGAAAGCATTGAAGTATCTGCAAAAATCTCTTAATTTGAGGAGATTATTCCAATTAACTGAATTACATTCAAATGAGAAAAGCTTTGAAGATTTTTTTTACAATCATATTTCTTGTTTTCTTTATTTCTAATCTGTTTTCGCAGGTAAAAATTACAGAAACAAATATCACTATTCCTACCTACCAGGTTGGTGCCCCCGAAACAACTCCTTTGTTTTATACTCCCGAAGGCTATCAGGGTGCACAGTTACGCATTTACCCTTATCCTTACATCGGTAAGCTTACGAATAATAAACTCGATAAAATTTATAAAGCTGTAATTCTCGAAAATGAATATATCAAAATATGTGTTTTACCTGAACTTGGAGGAAGGCTTTATTATGCTCAGGATAAAACTAACGGGTACGATTTTATTTACAGGAATACTGTTATAAAACCAGCCCTGATCGGTATGACAGGTGCCTGGATTTCTGGTGGTGTAGAGTGGAATGTGCCGCATCATCACAGAGCATCAACTTTTATGCCTGTAGAATATAAAACTGAGGAACATGCCGATGGTAGTAAAACTGTTTGGGTAGGTGAATATGAAAAACGTTCCCAAACGCGATGGGTGGTTGGCATTTCATTATATCCAGGTAAGTCGTATGTCGAAGCATCTATGAGGTATATAAACGTTACGCCGGTAGTAAACAGCTTTCTTTTTTGGGCCAATGCCGCCGTGCATGCAAATGAGAATTACCAGGTTGTTTTTCCTCCCGATGTTGAAAAGGCTGTATTTCATTCAAAGGTTGACTTCACCGATTTTCCAGTTTCTCATCAAAAATATGTTGGCATAGATTTTACAAAGGGTGTTGATGTTAGCTGGTGGAAAAACACTACTTCGCCCACCTCTTTTTTTGCATGGAACACCGAAAAAGATTTTATGGCAGGGATTGACCATGGAAAGAAGGCCGGTACTGCAATTGTTGGTAATCATCATGAATTTTTACCGGGAAGAAATCTGGAATTGGGGGAATAATGATGTCCAGAGGCTTTGGGATCAGATGCTTACAGACGACGATGGGCCATATCTTGAAATGATGACTGGGTTATATTCCGACAATCAGCCCGATTATAGCTGGAATAATCCCTTTGGTTATAAAAATGGCACTATGTACTATTTCCCTCTGAAAAATATGTCATCAGTTAAAGAGGCGAACAAGGATGCAGCCATAAATCTCGAATTGAAAAACGGAAAAGCTCTGTGGAGGTGCTATACAACATCAAAACTTTCCAGTTGTCGGCTTATTCTTGCTAATAAAGGTGATGCTGTTTATACTGCAGAAATAAATCCCGATCCTGTTCTTCCGTTTTCAAAAGAAGTGAAAATTCCTAATGGAACCATTTTAGAAGATCTTACACTTGTTTTACTTTCGCCAGATAACGAAGAGCTTATGAGGTATAGTCCTCCTGTCAAAAAAATCTTCCCGAACCTGCACGGTATAAGGAACCGGAAAGTCCATCATCCATTTCAAGTGCCAATCAACTTTTTCTTAAAGGGTTGCGCATTGAACAATTTGCTAATGCTTCCCTTGATCCTGAATTTTATTACCATGAGGCTTTAAAACGCGATTCATTTCAATTTTTATCCAATATGCAGTTGGGTATCCGGTTTTTGAAACCTGGTTTGTATGAGACATCACTCGATTATCTTCAAAAAGCTATATCGCAGGTAACTGGGAATTATACATCTGCCAAATATGGCGAACCGATTTATTATGCCGGAGTCAATCTTTTTTATCAGTCGAGATTTAAAGAAGCATACGATTTGCTTTACAAATCATCGTGGAATCAGGAATGGAAATCTCAGGCATTTTATATACTGGCCACAATTTGATTGTATTAATGGCGACTATAATTCAGCAATGGAAAAGCTCGGGGAATCATTAACTTCCAATGCCGATAATGTAGAAGCATTAAATTTAATGTCAATCATTTTACGCCGAAACGGTGAAGAAGAATTAGCAAGACAAACGCTCCGGGAAGCTGAGCGCATCGATCCTTTAAATCTCACCACAGCTTTTGAGTTGTATCAGCTTGCAAAGAAAACAGGTGGACGCACGGCTGCACTTGCTTTGATTAATTTTTTCCGTGACGAAGCCGACAATTACCTTGAAACCGCCTCCCGATATATTTTGGCTGGTTTTTACAGTGATGCAGCTGAGATTTTGCATTTGGCAACAGCCCCGGAAGTTCCCATGACCTCAGTAAATCCCATGATTTATTATTACATGGGTTATTGTTACTATAAAAATAATGAGGTTGCTGATGCTCAATCGTGGTTTGCCAAGGCTGCCGCCATGAATACTGATGGCTGTTTCCCATATGGGCATGTCAGTTATAGTGTGCTTTCTGAGGCTGTAAAGTCAAACTTAAAAGATGCCAATGCATATTTTTTATTGGGGAACCTACTTTGTGATCATGCTCCGCAACTGGCAAAGAAAGCCTGGCAACAAGCTGCTTCTATTAAGGATAGTCCTGGTGTAAACCGAAATCTTGCTTTTATTTTAGCTCATATTGATGATGTGCCAACCCAAGCGGTTGAAAACTCGATCATGCCCTGCAGTTAGGTTCGGTAAATCCATTGTATCTGCTTGAAAGAGATATTTATGCCGCATATTCAGGTCAAAGCCCTGAAAATCGCCTGTCCTTTTTTGAAAAATATAAGAGTATTTCAGCCGCCTGGGATAAAACAGAACTTCGAAGAGCGGAACTACTCAATTTAACAGGAAATTTCGATGAAGCTATTAAAATACTAAGATCACAACATTTCTATATTGCTGAAATTACAACACTCAATCCGCATATTGTATGGTCAAATGCCTATTTATCCAGAGGTATTAATTTTTTGAAGAACAATGAACCCGATAAAGCAATTGCCGACTTTAACGAGGTGATGAACTTCCCAAGAAATCTCGAAATTGCAAGAGATTCAAGAATTGCACTGGCTAACTATTGGTTAGGGAAAGCTTACCAGAAAAAGGGGGAAGTTCGTAAAGCACGTGAATTTTCACATTAATGGCTGAAAAATCTGATGCAGCTTCTGGTTGGGGTGCCCAAGGTACAGCATTATTGCCTTTTTATCAGGCACAAGCTTTTGAAGAACTTGGAAACAAAGCAAAAGCTGAAGAGATATATAAAAAAATGGTTATTCAGGGTGAGGAACTGTTAAGTGCTAAGTATCATGAAGCATCCAACGATCGTTCGGTCAATATTCGCCAGGCAAGAAATTCAGATAAAGCTGAAGGCTATTTTTATATGGGACTGGGACTTAAAGGATCAGGTAACTCCTCAGAAGCTTCGGATAACTTTAAAAAAGTATTGGAAACGGCTCCAGATTTTTTCGATCTGAATCTGATAGAAGGGTTTTAAAACTAATTTAGGTTTTGTGAAGTTTAGACTGCGTATACGATAAAATCACATAGAATAAAAATATCAGAGGGATTGAAGCTATTCCCCAAATTATTATGCATGAGACTGATAATATAATTAACAGATACTTGTATATATTTTCCTTTAATTCAAAGTTTTTGAATTTTAAAGAAATCATAGGTATTTCGGAAACCATCAGTAGCGAAAGTATGAGTGCTAAGGGGACAATTACATAAAGTTTTGTTAGGAAAAAAGCTCCGACTGATTCTGTATCATTTATAATAAAAGGGAATGACGAAATAAGAAATGCTGTAGCGGGGGTAGGAACGCCAATAAATCCGTATGTTTGACGGGTATCCGTGTTAAATTTTGCAAGCCTTAATGCGGAAAATGAAATTATTAAAACCGAACTGCCAAGCAGTATTATTTGAGAAATACTGGCTGTATTTACTGAAAAATCCGGGTTGGATTGCACTAAAATAGATTCAATTATTTTAAATAAAATTGCAGTAGGAAGTAAACCGAAGCTTATAATATCTGCAAGGCTGTCGAGAGACTTGCCAATTTCCGAAGATGCATGTAAAGCCTGGCAATAAATCCATCGAAGAAATCAAATAAGCCTGCAAGGTATATCATATAACAGCCCCAGTAAATATTGCCTTCAAGAACAAGGTAAATACCTACCGTTCCGGAAATCAAATTCAAAATGGTTATAAAATTGGGTATGTGGGGGAATATTTTTGTTTTTATATACATAATAGGGTTTTGAGCTGCAAATGTAAAATTTTTTTTGTGGAAGTTTATCTTTTAAAGTAGTTCGTATTATTCAACCCTTGCTCATAAAACCAATCGTTTTATATTTGCAGTAATTAAATATTATTTATCTTTATTGGCATTTTCGATGTTATCGATACATACAAAATAAGGGTTATATGAAATATTGCGACTGCCTCGAATTTATAATTAAAGTTGAATGGTGTGGCCATGATATATCCGGGTGTAAACCTGATCTTGGGAATAACATATTGACTAACTAGCATAATGATTCAAAAACTATGAAAATTGCAGTTGATTTTGACGGTACTATTGTTGAGCACAAGTATCCAGCTATTGGTGAAGAGTTGCTTTTTGCCATTGAGACGCTGAAAGAGTTGCAGAGGCAGCAATATCAGCTTGTATTGTGGACTTTCAGAGCAGGAAAAGAATTGGATGAAGCTGTCGAGTTTTGCAGGAAGAGAGGGCTTGAGTTTTATGCAATTAATAAAAATTATCCTGAAGAGGTGTATGACGATTCCATTAGCCGAAAAATCAACGCAGATATTTATATAGACGACCGCAATATTGGGGGATTTCCCGGATGGCAGGCAATATGGAATCTTCTTAATAGGAATAACCCCGAGAGTCCAGGCCCATATAGTGGCTTTGATGGCTCGAAAAGTAATCAGACCTTTGGGGAAAAATTGAAAAATTTGTTTAAATGAGTTTTGTAGTCAAAATAATTTCATTTTTTGTTTTTAGTATTTTTTTTGCATTTTCATGTAAACAGGACCCTGGGAAATATTCTTCGGAAAGCGATGACGTTTTACCAGGTTCGGAATATAAAAGTTTAACCATAAGCAGTCCAATTGAAAATTCATCTTTTAAAGCTGGAGATGAGATTGGGATAAACTTTTCGTTTAAGGATTCCCTGAAAAGCGCGGATTCTGTTGTCTATAAAATTAATGGAAGACGGGTTGGCTTACAAACCAGCCCTTTTAAAAGATTTGTTTGGGATACGAAAGATAACTTGCCCGGAATTAAAAATCTCACAGTTACGGCATATTATTCCGATAGTACCATCGAAAACAGACATATTAAATTAATCCTTTTGTCTGACATTCAACCTCAAATATTTAAATATCAGGTAGTGTCGACATTCCCGCACGATAAAGCCGCTTACACTCAGGGATTGGTTTTCGAAGATGGTTTTTTTTACGAAGGTACTGGGCAAATTGGTCAGTCCACTTTGAGAAAGATCAAGCCTGAAACGGGAGAAAGACTCAAGGTGCTAAACCTTCCTCCCGATGTTTTTGGAGAAGGAATTGCAATTGTCGGGGATTTTATTTATCAGCTTACATATCAGAGTAATGTAGCATTTCAATATGACAAGCATACGTTTGAGCTGGTCAATAAGTTTACCTATCCGATGCAGGAAGGCTGGGGTCTTACTTACGATGGGAAAAACCTTCTGATGACAGATGGCTCAAATAATATTTATTACCTCGATCCTGACTATTTTACTGAAGTGAAAAGAATTGAAGTGTACGATGATAAAAGGCAGGTAGATGGACTAAACGAACTTGAATATATCAACGGTGAAATCTGGGCTAATGTTTACACCACCGATACCATTGTTGTTATTCAGCCAATGACAGGAAAAGTAACAGGTAAGCTGGTTGTAAAAAGAAATGACATTCTTACGCCGGAAGATTTTCATACACAAATCGACTACCTAAATGGTATTGCTTACGACAAAGCCGGGGACAAACTTTATATCACGGGTAAAAATTGGCCAAAGCTCTTCGAGATAAAAATTGTGAAGAAATAATTTCAAATTATTATCTTTCAATAAATAACCCAAATAAAATCTTGTTTAAAAAATGTTAATAATTTGTTGGTAAATGGATTTTTGTTGTTTACAATTGCGAATCTTTATTTCCAACGAAGTGAGAAGATAATTTTAATTTTGAGCCGCTTTTTGTAATTTAATATTTAAACCAAAATTCAAAACGAAATGGGAAAAGTTATAGCATTGGCCAATCAAAAAGGTGGAGTTGGAAAAACTACTACAGCGATCAATCTTTCAGCGAGCTTGGCTGTGCTTGAAAAGAAGGTTTTACTTATTGATGCGGATCCTCAGGCAAATGCAACTTCAGGTTTGGGATTTGATATCAGAACAATTAAGACAAGTATTTACGAATGTCTTATCGACGATGTCAACCCCAAAGATATTGCACTTAAATCAGAAATCCCCGGATTGGATATTATTCCCTCCCATATCGATCTTGTTGGTGCTGAAATTGAAATGGTAAATATTCCCAATCGGGAGAAAATAATGAAGCATGTAGTTGAAAAAGTTAAAAACGATTACGATTTTATTTTCATCGATTGCTCACCTTCACTCGGACTTATTACTGTTAATGCGTTATCGGCAGCTGATTCGGTAATTATTCCCGTTCAATGCGAGTACTTTGCACTTGAAGGGTTGGGTAAGCTTTTAAACACAGTTAAATTCATTCAGAACAGACTAAATCCTGCTCTGGAAATTGAAGGATTTCTTTTAACAATGTATGATGCCCGTTTGAGGTTAAGTAATCAGGTAGTGGATGAGGTTACCAAACATTTTCAGCAAATGGTATTTAAAACAATAATTCAAAGAAATATTAAGTTAAGTGAATCTCCAAGTTTTGGTAAACCGGTAGTGCTGTATGATGCTGCATCAACAGGTTCTGTTAATTACCTTAATATGGCTAAAGAGTTATTACAGAAGAATGAAATGACCAAAATGAAAAATAACGAAAAAATAATAAACTAATAATCAGAAATTCTTATCCATGATAGCAAAAAAGAGCTCATTAGGCAGAGGTTTGGGTGCTTTGATCGAAGATGTTGAATCCTCCAAACCCGCAGAGAATGTAGCATCCATTAATGATATTGAAATACGTTCTATTGAAATAAATCCGTTCCAGCCACGCAAAACCTTCGACGAAGAAGCTTTGATGGAACTTTCCGCATCCATTAAACAACTTGGGATCGATTCAGCCAATCACCGTAAGGAAGATTGATAATGATAAATATCAGCTTATTACTGGCGAAAGAAGATTCAGGGCATCACAAATGGCCGGTCTTCAAACTATTCCGGCCTATATTCGAAATGCCGATGACCAGGCGATGCTGGAGCTTGCTCTGGTTGAAAATATACAGCGTGAAGATCTTGATGCTATAGAAATAGCCATTAGTTACCAGCGGTTAATTGATGAATGTAGCCTTACTCAGGAAGATATGTCAGACAGGGTTGGCAAAAAACGCTCCACTATAGCCAATTACCTTCGTTTGCTTAAACTTCCAGCCGAAATCCAGGCAGGAATCCGACATAAGAAAATTACGATGGGACATGCCCGTGCACTTGTAAACGTTGACGACGCAGAGAAACAACTCAGCATTTATCATCATGTTATTGAAGAAGGACTTTCGGTGAGAAGTACTGAAGATATCGTGCGCAATTTAACCGAAGTTAAAGAAACTGTTGAGACTGATAAAAGATCGGTACGGGATTTGTCAGAAGAATTCGTTAATTATCGTGATAGCCTGAGAACTCAATTTAAAACGAGGGTTCAACTATCGCGTAACGAAAAAGGTGCAGGGAAAATAGTAATCCCATTTAGTTCAGATAATGAACTGAAAAAAATAATTGACCCTGATTTAGTGAAGGAAACCGAACGGTTTGAATTTAAATGGTTTGGGAAGAGCGAAGCAAAACGAAACGCTTTTACACCAAGTAAAGCAACACTTGTTTATGATGAAACAAGAAGTGTAAATCCCGAAAATGCATGACGGTAATATGATTATTGAGGGGGAAAATCTTGAAAGTCTGAAAGTGATTTGCTTTCGGCTATACAGAGAACAAGTTAAGTGC
>JAAUTT010000063.1 GCA_012031335.1 Bacteroidales bacterium
GCTGCCCGGGGTTTCAACCATCGACATCGGTTCAGGGCAATCGAAGCCAGTGATCAGGGGAATGGGCTTTTAATCATGTGGTTGTAGCCGAAAACGGCATTAAACACGAAGCCCAGCAATGGGGCGACGACCATGGGCTTGAAATTGATCAGTATGTAATTGACAATGTTGAAGTAATAAAAGGACCGGCGTCGCTCATGTATGGATCGGATGCCATCGGTGGGGTTATCGACATGAAGAACAGGCAAATACCTGATGATAATTCGTTAGGCGGATCTATTGACCTTACCGGTAAAACAAATAATAATTTTCTGGGAACTTCCATTTCAGTTTATGGCCGGAAAAAATGGTTCTTTGCCGATTTTAGGGCAACCATGCTGGATTACGGCGATTATAAAGTGCCAACCGACAGTGTGGATATATACTCGTACAAGGCTGCGTTGCATAAAAATCAATTGCGCAATACAGCTGGCAACGAAAAGAATCTGCATTTATCATTAGGAGTTATTCAGTCAAGGTTTCAAAGCAGATTTTTTATTAGCAATGTTAGTGCTAAAAGTGGTTTTTTGCCAATGCACACGGTTTGGAACCCCGAAATGTCGATACTCAGTTACACGATAAATCGAGTCGCGATATACATTATCCATTTCAGGAGGTGGACCATTTTAAAATTATCAATACCAGCCAATACAGTTGGGATAAATTAAAACTGGAAACCGACCTTGGCTTTCAGCATAATTTCAGGCAGGAATGGAGCATGTATGTAAGTCATGGCTGGATGCCAGCCGTGTTTCCGGATACGCTGAGTTTTAATTCTGATTTGGAACGGCAATTTGAAAAATATGTTTATTCGCAAAATGCAAAACTTACCTATCGGCCTTCGAAAAAACTTATGCTTACTATAGGTTTAAATAGCGACCAACAGGATAACCGTATTAACGGAAGAGGGTTCATAATACCAGCGTACAAACAACTTACCCTGGGCGGCTATGCTTTTGTTAAGTATCATATTTCTGATAAGGGCAGCTTTTTAACAGGCATTCGTTTCGATTATGGTAAACTCAACACAGGGGTTATTATGATTGGTTTCCATCGATAGTTATTGCCAATGAAGATACAACAGCGCAATATCTGGAACGGGCGGTTGAAATAAGCCGAAGTTTCTCAAACTTATCCTGGTCGGTTGGATACAACTACAATTCCGAAAAATGGTTGATCAAGACCAACATAGGTAAAAGTTTCAGGATGCCTATTGCAAAAGAGCTGGCAGCTAATGGTGTAAATTATCATCACTACAGTTACGAACTAGGAAATAAGAATTTATCACCCGAAATATCTTACCAGTTTGATGCAGGGATAGAATATTTTTCCAAAAGAATCGCCATTGGTGTTACGCCTTTTCTGAACTATTTCACAAATTATATATACCTCAACCCAGGTTCGGAACACGACAGACTCTATGGCAATGGCAACCAGGTGTTTAATTACATGCAAAGCAAAGTTTTTCGTTATGGCACCGAAATTCATACACATTATCAGGTTTTCAAATCATTGCAATTGGGGATAATTGGGGAATATGTTTACTCTGAGCAACTATCGGGCGAAAAGAAAGGCTTTACACTTCCATTTTCGCCCCCGGCTTCTGCAATTCTTAATATCAAATATCAGAAACAAAAGATAGCATTTATAGAAAATGCATATTTATCGGTCGATTACAGGCTTACAGCGCCACAAAACAATATTGTACCTCCCGAAGAAATAACTAAAGGTTATCAGGTTATTAACATGGGGTTAGGTGGAGAGGTAAAGCTAAAGAATCAACAGGTATCTATTACGTTACAGGTGCAAAACCTGCTGAATAACAAATACTTTAACCATACCAGCTATTACAGGCTGATTAATGTACCTGAACCAGGGCGGAACTTTATTTTAAATGTTTCGGTGCCCTTTTCAGTAAAAAACAAACAAAAATAATTATGTATAATAGTTTAAATTTTAACAATATGAAACTTAAAGCTTTATTTACATTATTGACATCCTTTGCCCTACTTATTTCAGCATGCAGTAAAAAGGACGATATCCCTTCAAAACCAGTAATTTCCATTCACGAACTTGGTGAAGGCGACACTCATGGGAACGACCATACAGCAAAAGTTGGAGGAGACCTTCACATGGATATAGATGTGGTTGCAGAAGGCAAAATTGACAAAATTCAGGTAAGGATCCATCCCGAAGGTGAACATCAAAATGAGGGCGAACATGAAGAGTGGGAAATTGACACAACTTACACCAAGTTCTCAGGACTAAAGAACACAACATTCCATGAACATTTGGAAATTGCTACTACTGCAGAACCAGGCGGATATCATTTTGACTTTGTTGTAACTGATAAGGAAGGTAATCAGAGCAGTGCAGAAGCTGACCTGCAAATTGTTGAATAATATTAACCAGAGGCTGTCTGATAGGTTAAATTTCTGCTGTAATTGTAAAATTATACTTATTGTACAGCCTCTTCATCCCATTTTTGCCATGAAAATTTCAAAGTATGCCATTACATTGTTACTACTATCGATTTTATTGACATCTTGTGAGAAAGACAATAATATTGATAAGGAAAAACCATTAATTGACCTTAGTTTGCCTGATGCGTTTCCTAATAATTGTGACACTTTTTATTTTGGTGAACCCATCACTTTTAAAGCTTTGTTTTCCGACAATGTCGAACTTGGCTCTGTTAAGGCGTTCAGCATCGACATTCACCACAATTTCGACCATCATTCGCACAGCACGGAAGTGAGCGATTGTAACCCGGACCCTAAAAAAGCACCTGTTAATCCTTTTGTATTTATTCAGGATTACGATATACCCGCCGGGTTAAAAGAATACGAAACCAATCTTTCAGTAACAATTCCTGCTGAAAATAGCAGTGGAGTATTTGACGAAGGGGAATATCATTTTTTAGTCAGCCTTACGGATAAAGAAGGTTGGTCGACACAGAAGGGAATAAGTATAAAAATCCTACACCGATAAACTTAATTAACATACCAAATTTTAAACTTCCCAGAGCTGTCAAATCATTTTAAAACCTAACATTTAATTAATTTTCCTATAAGATTTAAAAACCTTATATCTTCTATCTTGTAATTTCATAAAATGAAATACTTTGAGCGGTTTTTATAAGGATTGGATCTTTTAAAGCCAAAAAATATTCTACCGATCAGGTTTTTCAATTAATAGGATTTTAATATTTAAAAATTTGTGAGATAGGCTTTCAAGTCGACCCGATTTGGCAAAAGGGGCTGTCTTCTAAAAAAACTGAACGGATGAAAAAACATGGATTGTTTTTAATGTTGCTCGCATGGCTAATTATTCCCAATACCTTAAATAGCCAATCGATTATAAAAGGGGTTGTTTACCTGGATGCCAACCAAAACAATAAAAAAGACCGCAATGAGAAGGGACTTCCCAGTGTGCAGGTTTCGAACGGAAGCGATGTTGTTTCGACCAACCAGAAAGGAGAATATAACCTTCCGGTAAGCGCCGACGATATTATTTTTGTTATTAAACCTGCGGCTTACCGTTTCCCACTGAATGAATTCAACCTACCCTCATTTTATTATAACCATAAGCCAAATGGCTCTCCCGAATTGAAATACAAAGGCATAGCTCCAGGTGGAACTTTACCTCCATCGGTCGACTTTGCACTTTTACCGGATAATACACCTGATACTTTCAAAATTCTGGTTTTTGGCGACCCTCAACCCTATACCGAGCAGGAAGTTGATTTTTTTTTACCGGGGCATCGTATCGGAAATTGAAGGCAATAAAGATGTGAAATTTGGGATTAGCCTTGGAGATCTGGTAGGAGACAATCTTGATCTTTTTATTCCCTATAAAAATGCGGTTAAAAAGGCAGGTATTCCCTGGTATAATGTTATGGGAAACCACGATATGAATTACGATGTAAAAGCCGACAGCCTCTCGGACGAAACTTTTGAAAAGGAATTTGGCCCGGCAACCTACTCTTTCAACCAGGGGAAAGTACATTTTATTGTCCTCGACGATATTTTATACCCAGATCCCCGCGATAGTAAAGGTTATTGGGGAGGATTTACCGCAAAACAATTTGCCTTTTTAAAGAACGACCTGCAATGGGTTCCTAAAGATCATTTGGTTGTGCTTTCGTTTCACATCCCATTAAGAGAAAAAGAGGGGGATGGCACATTTCGGGACGAAGACCGGTTGCAATTATTTCAGCTGTTGAAAGATTACCCTTACACCCTATCCTTATCAGCCCACACCCATTTTCAAACTCAGGATTTTTTCGCTCAAGCGGAAGGGTGGCCGCAACAAAAGCCCCACCATCACTTCAACGTAGGAGCTTCGTGTGGAGACTGGTATAGTGGAATTCTTGATGATAAAGGAGTGCCTATTTCCACCATGCGCGATGGTACCCCCAAAGGATATGTTTATATGACTTTCAATGGAAACCAATATAGCGCACGGTATAAAGTTGCCGGCAAACCGGATGATATTCAATTCCAGATTTATGCCCCTAAAGTTGTAAGACAAAACAAATCGACATCTGCACATATTTTTGCCAACTTTTTTATGGGAAATTCAACTGATTCGGTATTCTATAGAGTTAATAACGGCAAATGGTTGCCTATGGTTTTTACTAGCGATTACGACCCGTCTTATCTGCACCTGCTGCAAGAATGGGATTATGCCGAAAAACTACCGGAAGGTCGCAGGCCTTCTAATCCTGAACATTGTTCCCACCTGTGGAGAGGCAAAGTTTTAGTTGATCTTCCTGTTGGGGAGCAAATTCTGGAAGTAAAAGGAACGGATATGTACGGGCAAACCTTCACCCAGAAAAGCAGCTATAGGGTTGTTGCCAAATAATAATTAAATTATATGGAACAAAAAGCCAGCTCCTTCAAGTTTAGGAGTTGGCTTTTTATTCTATGGCCTATGTATGTTTGCTATCAATTGATAAAAATACCATAATTAAGCTATTCCCGACTGCTATTTTTTTTTATAACATGCACCGATAAAGAACCAGATGGATTAAATAGAACCATATCAAATTTGCTGAGGTACTCAATGTTTATCCTTTTTATTGGATATTACACCAGTATAACAATGTGTTATCATGTCCACATTGTTAATGGAAATGTTGTAAGCCACTCACATCCATATAAAAATGATAATTCGGGCAAAAACCCTATGAATCCCATTCTCATACTTTATGGGCATTTAATTTCATACAGCAAATTGATAAGGCAATCTGGGAAGATAATTCTGTTAACCCACTGATACCAAATCCGGCAATTTTTAATGCTGAAAGTCTTCTTAAAAACAAGTCTTCTTTTACGATTCCCGGTATTTCTTTCTTTTCTTCCTTACGGGCCCCTCCTGAAATGGGTTAAATATTTCTCTTTTAAATAAGATAAAACCTATAAACTTTTTGGATTGCTTTACAGCTTTCCTTTTTACTTGTTACCAGATTGAATTAAGCTATTTACCAGTTAAATCAATAAAAAAGAACTTCTTAGGGTAGTATTTACATTCCTTAAGTTTTCGCATTAACTTTTTAAGATGAAAAATTGTATAATTATTCTACTCATATTCTTGTTGCCTGCAGCCCTATTCTCACAAAAAGTAAAAACCGATGCCAATATTGTTGGTCATGTTGTTTGTTGTGGTAAGCACATCCCATTTGCCAATGTTGTAATTAAAGGTACCACCATTGGAACGGTAACCGATGAAACCGGGCACTTTCAGCTTGTTAACCTGCCAGTTGGAAATCATACAGTTGTGGTGAGTACTATGGGTTATAAGCCACAAGAAAGGATAATGACAGCAGAGACCGGAAAAACTATCGAAGCCAAATTTGAAATCGTAGAAGATGTGCTTAACCTCGATGAAGTGGTAGTTTCGGCCGACCGCAGCTCACAAAAGCGAACCGAGGCACCGGTTATTGTGAACACAATATCGCCCAAACTTTTTACTACTACCCAATCGGTAACGCTAAGCGAAGGTTTAAATTTCTCTCCAGGTTTACGCCTCGAAAATAACTGCCAGAATTGTGGTTTTACTCAGGTACGCATGAATGGTATGGAAGGCCCCTATTCTCAAATATTAATTAACAGCCGTCCCATTTTTAGCGGTTTGGCCGGAGTATATGGTTTGGAACTGATCCCAACAAATATGATCGAACGGGTTGAAGTTGTTCGTGGTGGCGGTTCGGCACTTTTTGGCAGCAATGCAATCGCTGGTACAATCAATATTATTTTAAAAGATCCGGTTGCAAATACTTATGAAATAGGCGGTAACTATGCATTAACAGGAGTTGGCCTTAAGAATTCCGGTGAAACTGCCCCGGATTATTCTGCCAATTTTAATACCTCATTGGTTTCGGCAGATCATAAAACCGGTATTTCTCTTTATGGATTTAACCGCGAACGTAAAATTTTCGATGCCAATAACGACGATTTCTCTGAAATAGCTCCCATGAATAACCTTACGATGGGAACCAGGTTTTTCAAAAGGTTTGGTTACCGGAGCAAACTTGCCTTCGACTTTTTCACCATTAAAGAGGAACGGAATGGGGGCAACAAGCAAGACCTGCCACTTCACGAACGTGACGTTGCCGAAGCTGTAAAACACGATTTAAAAACTACCGCCATCACCTATGAACAATTTTTCAGGGAGTACGATATGTTTTCCGTTTATGCTTCGGGGCAATTCCTGAACCGTGAATCGTATTATGGTGCAAACCAATCGCTGAGCGATTATGGGAATTCAAAGGACAGAACATACAATATTGGAACCCAGTACAAAGCTCATTTTGGTAATTCTTCCCTGATTGCCGGCCTCGAAAATACCGGAAAGTTTTTTGGTTGATAAAAAACTGGGGTATCCTGAATATGCCAATGCTGTGATTGTTAACGATACCGTTGTTTCAGTACCGCATATTCCAAATACAATTGTTGCAGACCAATCATCAGTTACATCGGGTATGTTTGCTCAATACGAACTTAAATGGAATAAAGCAAAAGTGGCTGTGGGTGGCCGGTTTGATCATTACGAGGTTCGGGATCTGGCAAAAGACAATACCGAATCCAAAAAAGGGAGTGTTTTTAGTCCCCGGATTAGTTTAATGTACGAAGTTTTGAAAAACCTGCAGGCCAGGGCCAGCTACTCACAAGGATACAGAGCCCCACAAATATTCGACGAAGATTTGCATATCGAAACATCAGGTTCGCGACAGGTTATTAATGTTAACGATCCCGATCTTAAACAGGAAACAAGCCATAGTATCATGGCTTCGCTCGATTATAACGGTTTAATCGGCACCGTTTATACCGGTTTTCTCATCGAAGGATTTCACACCCGCCTCCAGGATCCTTTTGTTAACGAAATTGGCACACCCGATGACAATGGAACTGTTTTATATACCCGCAAAAATGCCGAAGATGGAGCTACCGTGCAAGGAATCAATATGGAGTTCAAACTAAAGCCGCTTAAGTCTTTCTCTCTCACATCGGGATTCACCTTGCAATCGAGCAGGTACGATGCTGCACAGGAATTTGATGAAAAAAGATTCTTCCGTACACCAGACCAATATGGGTTTTTGCCATCGATTGGGATTTCTATAAAAAGTTTTGCTTTTCGGCCACAGGAAACTATACCGGTAAAATGCAGGTTCCATATTTCGGTACCGAAAACCCCGCTGGTGAATTAAGAGAATCGGATACTTTTTTGACTTTGGTACCAAACTGAGTTATAAAATTAAACTCAACGGTGCCTCGGTTGAATTTTCGGGAGGTATTAAAAATATTTTCAATGCATACCAGTCCGATTTTGACAAAGGTATCGACCGCGACCCTGCCTATATGTATGGTCCGGTTGCACCCCGGACTATTTATTTTGGGATTAAGATTGGGAATTTACTTAATTGATAAAGAAGCCTTGGCCGAAATAGCTTGGGTTGGGGCTTCTCATTAAACAAATTTTAAAAAGGCTTATAGTTAAGCAAACAAAATTTCACTTCCATGTAATTGTATCGAATAAATGCCGTGGAATAAAATCTCTTTGTAGGTTACTTCTTGTATTACATTTAATTTGTTCTTTGTGCCAGGAGTCTTAATTGTAATAACCCAAGATTAAATAAAAAAGGAGGCTATGTTGCCATCTGAAATAAGTCGGGGTGGGGCGACTCGAACGCCCGGCCTCTACGTCCCGAACGTAGCGCGCTACCAACTGCGCTACACCCCGCTTTGGAATATTGAATAAAATCAAATATTTTTTCAGAAGCGTTGCAAACCTATAAATTTTTTTTCAAAATAGGTACTTTTTATCCGCAATATTCTATTTCAACCTTCGATCCTGAATTTTCTTTGAAATGATTCTAAATTGTGTCCATTGAGCATCAATTAATATGTAATGTGACACAATTGCATAAATTTGTTAATATAACACATTAAAACTATTACCTATGAACTTCAATTCCAGGAGAAATTTCTTAAAGTTGACGGCTGGCGCCGCTGCAGCAGGTCTTGCGCTACCAATGAGTTTACAGGGAAAATCTGCTTCATCAGCACGTGTTGATCCTTCTAAAATAATCTATCGTGAACTTGGGAAAACAGGCATTAAACTTCCTATAATGAGCCTGGGTGTAATGCGTGCTGATAATCCCAACCTGGTTAGTGCTGCTCTCGATGCGGGAATGGTTCACCTCGACACCGCTCATGGATACCAGAATGGTAACAACGAACTGATGCTCGGTAAACTTCTGAAAGAAAGGAAAAGGGATTCATTTGTTATCTCCACTAAAATGCACCTTCCTTCCGACCGTTCTACCGGATTGTTTACTGCCGATGCCACTTATGACAAGTTTATGAGTATGCTCAATACAAGTTTGGAACGTCTTCAAATGGACCATGTCGATATCCTATATCTCCATGCAGTTTCGGCCCGGGAAGCTGCTTTGAACGAGGACATGCTCAGGGCATTATCCGATGCAAAAAAGCAAGGTAAGGCACGGTTTCTGGGCATATCCACACACAGCAAGGAGCCGGTGGTAATTCAGGCTGCCATCGATAGTAAATTGTACGACCTTATCCTGACATCCTATAATTTTGCTCAACCTCATGTAGCCGAAATGAAACAGTCAATTGCCAAAGCCAAAGAAGCCGGTCTAGGAATTGTGGCTATGAAAACCATGGCGGGCGGTTATTTGGATCGTGAGCGTACAAAACCTGTAAATGCAAAAGCCGCTTTACGCTGGGCTTTGCAGGATCCAAACGTTGATACCGCCATACCGGGTGCCACAACATTCGATCATTTAAATGAAATGATAGAAGTGATGAGCAATTTAAATTTTAGCGACGAAGAAAAATCTTTTCTCCAGGCTTATAACGGAGGCGCTTCTCTTTACTGTTCCGGATGCCGGGAGTGTATACCTCAATGTCCTCATAACCTTGCGGTTCCCGAAATTATGAGATCGTACATGTACACTTATGGATATAAGGATGCCGGGTTGGCTCAGGATGAAATTAATTCACTGGCTGTTGCCGAACTCCCTTGCAACCTCTGTGAAACATGCAGTGTGAGTTGTACCAATGGATTTGCTGTTAAAGACCGGATTTCGGATGTTTGGCGTTTAAAACAGGTTCCGAGAGAATTTATTGCATAATATAAAAAAGAGCCGGGGATCCAAATCCCCGGCTCTTTAAATTAATAAAACAGGTTAGTTAATTTCCTTGTTTTTTAATTCGTTCAATAGTTGAGTTTTATCGATCGGTACTACCCCTACCTTTTCGCAAACCAGTCCACCGGCAATATTGGCTACCTGGGCGGTGATTACAGTATCCATTCCAGAGGCCATGCAGAGACTGGCCACACTGATAACTGTATCTCCGGCTCCGGACACATCTGATATATCGCGTATTTCGGCAGGTATTAACTTATATGAATTCCCCGTCGCTGATAAAAACGCCATATTCCGAAAGGGTTACAAGTACATATCTGATTCCTTGCTTATGCAAATGAAGAGCAGCATCGAACAGCCCTTTCGCATCGTTTTTTTTTCAGGTCAATTTTGAGGCCTTCCGTAAGTTCTTTAAAATTAGGTTTGAAGAGTGTAGTTTCATTATATTGAAGGAAATTCCTTTTCTTTGGATCAACCAGTGTTGGGATATTTTTTTCTTTTGCCATGGAAACAACAGATGTAATCACCTCCGGTGTGATAACCCCTTTGTCGTAATCTTCAAATATAATGGCACTGATAATATGTTCATTGAGAAGCTTTTCCACATGCTTTATAAAATTGTTTTCTGTCTGTAAAGAAAGAGGTTTGTCCGTTTCTCTGTCGACACGCATCAGATGCTGACGTCCACTGATGATCCTGGTTTTTACAGTGGTAATACGGTCCGGATCGGAAATAATCCCTTCGGCCGTAATGTTTTTTTCAGTTAACAGTTCGCGGAAGGTTTCTGCTCTTTCATCATTGCCAACAACAGCGCATAAAATGGGTACAGCTCCCAGCGACTGAATGTTTAAAGCTACATTGGCAGCTCCACCCAGGCGATTTTCCTGTTCGATCATCGAAATAATCGGAACCGGCGCTTCGGGAGAAATCCGTTCTACTTTGCCCATTAAATAGGAGTCAATCATTACGTCGCCAATTACAAGCACCTTGTGTTGCGAAAACGATTCAAATATTTCAGCAATAGATTTAGTCATGCGAAAAACAATAAAACAGCGAAGATAAGCAAGAATTCATAATTTTTACATAGGATCCACATCAACAGTAATGAGCACCGTTTTATGATGATCGTTCTGTTTAAAAAGGGTAATTTCGGAAATTAATAATTCTTTCCATTCTCTCAGTTGCACATTACGAGGTATCTTAATCATTATCTGTTTCTGATAGTAATTTTGAATACGGGGAATAAGAGTGAATTCGGGGCCAAATACCTTATCTCCGAAATGGGTTCTCAAACGGCTGGCAAGGTAGTCGGCCGATATTGTGAGTGCATTTGTTTCCCGGTGTTTAAGAATCAGCTGTATGAGCCGGCTGAAGGGTGGATAATGGAATTGTTTGCGCTCGTAAAGCTGCGACCGGAACATGTTTTCATAGCCATTCCTTACTACTTCCTGAATAATAGGATGTTCCGGCAGCGTAGTTTGAATAATTACTTTACCCTGTTTTTGCCTTCGGCCTGCTCTTCCACTAACCTGGGCCATCAGCTGGTAACTTCTTTCGTAGGCTCTGAAATCGGGATAGTTGAGTAAGTGGTCGGCATCCAGAATCCCAACCAGGCGTAACATTCTGGAAATCGAGACCTTTTGTAATCA
>JAAUTT010000064.1 GCA_012031335.1 Bacteroidales bacterium
AAGCCAGGTTAAACTTTGTTTCCTTATCTGTAGGGTTTAATTTCAATGATTGCTTATAGGCTTTAATACTTTCGTCGAGTTTTATTGGCTTTAAGGTATGAATTACCAAGATTATAATAAATATTAGCCAGGTCTTTTCTGTCTTTGGCTTCGGAAGTCAGGGAACTGTATTTGGAAGCTGCATCCAGATATTTGTTTTGTTTGTAAAGCACATTGCCAACGTTGTAATTGGCTTCGAGCGATTGTGGCTTTTTTCCAGCGCTTTACGGTACGACTCTTCTGCCTCAGTAAATTTATCTGCTTTATAGTCTTTATTTCCCTGTCGGATTAATTTCCTTTCTTCCTGAGCATTAATAGAGCTCATGATTCCAAAAAACGTTATAATTAAAATTAAACTTTTCATAACTATCGGGTTTGAAGAAAAAAGTTGAATACGTTTTAAGCCAACGGGATTTTTCTTTTCAAGTAATAATGAATTCAATAAACAGAAAAAGGAAAGCCAGAGCAAGGGTCCATTGATACTGATCTTCGTAATCGGTATAGATTTTAGCCTTATATTCGGCTTTTTTAAGTTTGGAAATCTGGTCCATTACAACGTCGAGGCCCATATCGGCTCCGGAAGCTATCACAAACTGTCCTTTACCTGCATCTGCCACCTCGCTCAAAACCCTGGCGTCCATTTTAGATATTACAATATTTCCTTCGTTATCTTTCATGTAAGACTTTTTTCCGTTTTCAATTACCGGAATGGGAACGCCATTTTGAGAGCCAACGCCTATCACATTTATGGAAATTCCTTTCCCGGCTGCTTCTTCGGCGGCCTTAACAGGATTGTCCTCATGGTTTTCACCGTCCGAAATCACAATAATTGTTTTATCTGCATCCGTTGCCCTGAGAATGACCTGCCTGCCAGGTTAATGGCTGCTCCAAGGGCAGTACCCTGTATCGGCACCAAATTGGGATGAATAGTGGATAAGAACATTTTGGCGGAAACATAGTCGGAGGTTACCGGGAGTTGGGTGTATGCTTCACCTGCAAATACAATGAGCCCGATACGATCTGCCCGAAGTTTATCCACCAGTCGGGATATGGCTTGTTTTGAGCGTTCTAGCCGGCTGGGCGCGATATCCTCGGCAAGCATACTATTCGAAACATCCAGTGCAATAATTATTTCGGCTCCTTTTCGCTTTGCTTCCTGAAGTTTAATACCAAGCTGAGGGCCAGCCAGCGAAATTATAAGAAAAGAAAGGGCAAGCATTAAGAAAACAAATTTCCATATTGGTCGTGAATGGGATACATCGGGAATCAAATCCATTACCATACGGCTATCGCCATATGCTTTAATAAGTTTTTTCTTGCGGAAAAGTCCCCATATATAAAGCAATGTTAATAATGGCAGAGCTGCAAATAAATACAGCATATAAGGACGTGCAAATTGAAATATTTCGGTTTCCATAGTATCAGGGTATGGTTTTGAATATTGTTAACCGTGCTGTAATTTCCATAATCAGAAGTATGCCGGCAATGGCCAGCAACCAGAAATATTCATCGTTACGTTTGGTAAAATCGGTATATTCAATTTTAGATTTTTCCATTTTATCAATTTCGGCATAAATTGACCTGAGTTTTTCATTATCGGTGGCTCTGAAATATTTTCCTCCTGTTTCGGTGGCTATTTTCTTAAGAATAGCTTCGTCAATTTCAACCGGTACCTGCATATATTGTAAACCGAAATTGGTAGGTACGGGAGCAAGGGCCTCACCGATGGTTCCTACACCGATGGTATACACCCTTATTCCGAAAGTTTTTGCAATTTCGGCTGCAGTTACAGGCGCTATCGAACCTGCATTGTTAACACCATCGGTAAGTAAAATAATCACCTTGCTTTTGGCATCACTATCTTTTAAGCGGGTAACTGCAGTTGCAAGTCCCATACCAATCGCGGTCCCATCTTCTATCATCCCGCACTTTATATCTTTAAAAAGATTTATCAGTACAGCATGATCAGTTGTTAAAGGGCATTGGGTAAAACTTTCTCCGCTGAAAACAACTAATCCCATGCGTCGACCGGCCGACCAGAAATAAATTGTGTAGCCACTTCTTTGGAAGCCTCCAGTCGATCGGGATTAAAATCTTTGGCAAGCATACTTGTTGAAATATCGAGCGCTATTACGATGTCTATTCCTTCGGTTATCTGGTTACGCTGACTATTTTTTGACTGAGGCCTGGCAAGCACAATCACTATTAGAATCAATGCCAGGAATCGCATAATATAAATCAGGTGACGTAACCGGACTTTCCATGAGGTTTGAGCTTTTAAAGGATCCAGTGCCGGCACCCTGAGTGTTGGATGTATCTTCCCGTTTCTGAAAAAATACCAGGCAATGAGCGCTGCAACAGGAATCAGTAGCAGAAATAACAGAGGATTGGCAAAGCTAATATTCATCATATCGTTAATCTTTTCCTGTATCGTTTTGATCCGATGGCGTTTCGGAAAGAGGTTTTAAAACTTCTATTTTAGTACGGTTTACAAACATATAAGCACTAAGTATGGATACTTCATTATCCTGGGGAAGCGGTTCATCCTTAGCAAATTTAACAAGGTCGGCCTGTATAAGTAATTTCGAAAATGCAGTTTTCATTTCTATATCCTGATTCAACTCCATTTCAAGAGTATTTAGGATTTCGTCGCTTGTCATTTCCATTGCATTAATCGAAAACCGACCCCAGATGTATTGCCGGAGGATATCCGTAATCCGGGTATAATAAAGCTTAACCTGATTATTTTGCCATAGTTTTTCGTTCCTTAAGGTATCCAGTTCTCTAAGAGCAATTATATGAGCAGGTTCTTCTGGTTTTTTAATGGCAAAAATCGGTTTATTTTTCCGATAACGAACAATAATCCAAATTATTAAGCCAACATAACAAGGATTAAAAACCCAATGAGCAGTTCATGTTTAATTTCGGCCAACGAAAAAGGGGTATTCATTACCGGTTTTATATCCAATTATGTTTTTTGCAGTATCAATAGGAATTGTATTTACTCCCAGAAAAAGTTCCTGTGAGGTAATGGTGTCTTTTTGGTCGCCTATTAAAATTGCAAATTTGTAAGGGGGGATTTTATGGTAACCACTATCGAAAGATGTAATGAGAAATTTTTTTCTGATTACAAGGTTATCATCTTTCCTGGATGTGTCAGCCGGGTCTGCCTCAATTATTTCAATCTTGGAAGTCAAAGTGTCTTTAAATACAGGAAAAGTTACTTTTACCTTTTCAGGTTGTTCGAGTTCGATGGTAAAAGTAAGCTGGTCGCCTATCAGAATTTTGGTTGTATCAAGGTATGTTTGAAGCTTAATTTTTTGCGAAAAAGCCTGTGTGGTCGACATTAAAAGGAATACTGTCAGCCACAATAAATATCGCTTCAATCGATAAACCGCATGCATAATTACCTGTTTTTAAAAATGTTTATCAATGGTTTAATATAATCTTCGTTTGTGCGGATTGAGGCATTGTCGACACCACTTTTCCTGAACAACTGAACCAGTTTCTGTTGTCGTGTTATCCACCAGTTCCTGTATGCATTTCGTGTTTGAGTATCAAAAGTATCGACCCATTTCCAACTGCCGGTTTCAGCATCCTGCAGTTTCATCAGACCAACCGGGGGCATTTCGGTTTCGCGTGGATCGTATATCTGTAATGCAATCAAATCGTGCTTTTGATTTGCAATACGGATAGCATCTTCAAAATCAGGTGCAATAAAATCACTTATCAGGAAAGATATACTCTTTTTTTTGATAGCATTTGTCAGATATCGCAGCGCTTCGGAGATATTTGTAGTTTGTTCCTGAGGTTCAAAGTCCAGAAGCTCACGGATAATCCGTAATATATGGCTGCGTCCTTTTTTTGGAGGAATAAACTTTTCGACTTTATTACTGAAAAGTATTGCTCCAATTTTATCGTTATTTTGAATTGCAGAGAAAGAAAGTACAGCTGCTATTTCAGTAATGAGTTCGCGCTTGGTGCGCATGGCAGTTCCAAAATTGCGTGAACCGCTTACGTCAATAACAAGCATCACAGTAAGCTCCCTTTCTTCCTCAAAAACTTTTATGAAAGGATGGTTAAAACGGGCTGTTACGTTCCAGTCTATATTCCGGATATCGTCTCCATACTGGTATTCACGTATTCACTGAAAGCCTATGCCACGACCCTTAAAGGCGCTATGGTACTGACCTGCGAAAAATATTCGACGATAATCCCCTTGTTTTTATTTCAATCTTCCTTACTCTTTTTAATAGTTCCGATGCTTCCACGGTTACTTATTTTTAGGAGTTACAATTACACTGTAAAACCATTCTTCTTTTTTCAGAATTACTTTATAGGTAAAGCCATTATGCTTATAATTCCATTCGTTTGAAGATATTTTCTTGTATTTTTTATTGAATTCGGTAACTGTTTTTTTAAAGGATGAATAATCACTCATCAGTTTTGTAGATGTGCAGATGTCATCTTTTGAAAGAAATACAAGAAAAGTCTTTTCATCAAACCTGTCGATAAATTTTATATAATTGAAAGTTGTATTTCTGCTGGTGTTATCGATCACGAAATTTGTTTCCTTCATTTTTCGGTAACTTCTTCGCGTGATAAACCAATGAGATGCTGTGCCGATAAAGAACCTGCACAGATCAATAACAGAAACAATATTCCAATTTTTCTTACCATGCTAAGGAACTTCTACAGTGTTTAATATTTCAGTGATGATATCTTCTGTGGTGATGTTTTCAGCTTCAGCCTCATATGTTAACCCGATGCGGTGGCGTAAAACCTCGTGGCAAACCGCACGAACATCTTCAGGGATAACATAACCACGACGTTTAATAAATGCATATGCTTTGGAAGCCATTGCCAAACTGATACTTGCCCGTGGAGATCCTCCATATTGAATCAGATTCTGGAATTTGGCCATGTTATATTCCTGAGGATAACGGGTAGAGAAAATAATATCGAGAATATACTTTTCAATTTTCTCGTCCATATAAACATCTTTTACAACATCACGGGCTTTGAGAATATCTTCGGGACGGAGAATTTTATTTGCCGTAGGGAATGTTTTAGCCAGGTTCTGACGGATAATACCTCTTTCTTCTTCTTTTTTAGGATAATCAATTACCACTTTCAGCATAAAACGGTCAACCTGCGCTTCGGGCAGCGGATATGTACCTTCCTGTTCAATGGGGTTCTGTGTAGCAAGCACAAGGAATGGCTTATCCAGTTCAAATGTTTTTGAACCAATGGTTACCTGTTTTTCCTGCATCGCTTCAAGTAAGGCACTTTGAACTTTTGCCGGAGAACGGTTAATTTCATCGGCAAGAATAAAATTGGAGAAAATAGGTCCTTTCTTAACCAGGAAGTTTTCTTCCTTCTGGCTGTAAATCATGGTACCGATAAGGTCGGCTGGTAAAAGGTCGGGCGTAAACTGAATACGGTTAAATTTAGCATCGATGGTATCGGCCAGGGTTTTAATTGCCAATGTTTTTGCCAGCCCGGGGACTCCTTCCAGCAAAATATGACCATCGGAAAGCAGACCGATAAGAAGACTTTCAATAAGCTGCTTTTGTCCGACAATTACTTTTCCCATTTCAATCTGAAGGAGATCGACAAAAGAACTATCTCTCTGAATACGTTCGTTTAACTCCCGGATATTCACTGTTTCGCTCATATTGAATTAATTATGATTATTCTTTTTTTATTTTTTTAATTTGGCTGCACGAAAATAGCAGTTTTTGATTTTATGCCCATGTTAAAAAAAGTTAAACAAAATTTGAGACATACATGGTAAATATACCACAGATATTTTGTCCTTGTCGGATAATAATTGGCAACCTGTCTAATATCCTTTACATTTGCTAACGATTACAATAAGGTTTTAATACTTTTATTGAAAGTAAGAGGCTAATTAGGATTTAAAAACATGCCACGTTTTTTTTCTGTATATACAATATAAAGGAAGCCATTATCATGGTTGGCAAAACAGCCCAATGCTTTAACTGTTCAGCAGGTGCTGGAAGATAAAATTGCTGTTTTACTTAACCGAAAAGTTGAAACAACCGGAGCGGGAAGAACCGATACGGGAGTTCACGCCAGGGAATTTGTTGCACATTTTGATTGGGATGATGACTTAATAAATATTAAGGAACATTTTATATTTAAAATGAATTGCTTGTTGCCTGCAGACATTGCGGTTCTGGACTTAAGGATGGTGTCTGTTGAATCTCACGCCAGGTTTGATGCTGTTTCACGAACCTATGAATATCATTTAACAAAAGCGAAAGATCCGTTTTTAACAGAATATGCATGGTTTTACCCCTGGCCTTTGAATTTGGAAAAATTGAATGAAGCCTGTGCCATATTGAAGGAATACAATGATTTCACAAGCTTTAGTAAGCTTCATACCGATGTAAAAACCAATAATTGCATTATTTCCTTTGCACATTGGGGAATGAATGGAAATAATATTGTATTTACTATTCAGCAAATCGTTTTTTAAGAAATATGGTTAGAGCAATTGTTGGTACTTTTATTGAAATTGGGAAAGGCAAAATAAACGTTTCGGACTTAAGGCAGATTATTGAAGGAAAAAACCGAAATTTTGCAGGAACTTCTGCACCCGCTCATGGACTTTATCTAACAAAAATTGAATATCCTGATTCACTTTTTTTAATAAAAACATTTTTTATTAAATCAGAATATTTCGTAATTTTCATATAAAGGTGTTAGTTATTTTGATTTTAACTGATTTTTTCAGGAATACTTCTCAATACGTAACCTAACTTCATTATCGACGTAAATAGGCGAAAACAATCAAACCTATGAAAAAGTATTTACTGTTTATTGTACTGCTTTTGTTAAATGGCTACAATAAGTTATCTGCTCAATCTTCCATACCTGCTGCTCAATCAGTTTTCATGTATAATTTTACCCGACTAATTGAATGGCCCGCCGAATTCAAAACTGGAGATTTTAGTATCGGAGTTATTGGATCCAACGAAGTATTTAACGAATTGAAAAATTATACCAATTCCAAAATGGTTGGAGCTCAGCCGATCAAAATTATTAAGTTTAATTCTGCTGCTGAAGTTTCCAAATGCCAAATTTTGTTTGTTGCGTACGGAAAAACAAAGGAACTTCCTGAAATCCTTGCAAAACTTGGCGCGAAAGGCACTTTAGTGGTTTCAGAAAATAAGGGAGCCATTGAAAAGGGCTCTGCCATTAATTTTGTCATTTTGGAAGACAAACTTAAATTCGAATTGAAATTATCCAATGCAACCAGCAATGGATTAAAGATACACTCCAATCTGGAGAATATGGCTTCTACAAAATATTGATAAAAATTAACCCTATGAAATTAACAATTAGTCGAAAGTTATCGCTGTCATTTGGTGTCCTGTTGGTGGCCATTATTATTAATGTGATTTTTACTGTATATAATACTACCTCCAATGCAAGGAACAATAAAGAAATTACCGATGTTTATCTTCCTTCTGAAAAGTATCTAACCGAATTAAATAACCAGATTGTTAACTCTAAAATGTTAATAAAGAACTGGGTTTTCATTGATAAGAAATCAGAAACTCCTGATAAAATTAAATTAAGAAATTTACAGGAAAAGGATTTTCCTGATTTAAAAAACGAACTTGATAAAATTTCCAAAAACTGGCTGAAAGAAGAACAGGATGAATATGGCAAGATTATTTCGGCTATCAACGATACCTTATTCGTAAAGCATAAATATATCATGTCGCAGTTAAGGATTTTGCAAGCTATGATGATGCTTTGATTACGTTTGAAATTATCCCCACTGTTGAAGAAGGGGGAGAAATAATGAATATGACTGATCGTATTCTTGTTAACCTGAAATCTTTATCAGATAAGCAGTCAAAAAAAGCCCAGGAAGCCCGTCAGGATATGGCTAAATCATTCGTGTCATTTCAGTGGTTTGTCATAATAACAGGTATAATTTTAATTGTATTGGTTGTAGTTTTAACTTTTACAACTATTCTTTCTATTGTAAAACCTCTAAAACTAAGCGTTGATTTTGCAAAATCCCTTGGAACAGGAGATTTGCAGGCATCTGTTGATATTAATCAGAGCGACGAGATAGGAGAATTGGCTGATGCTTTGAGGGAAATGATTGTTAAGTTGAGAGACATTATATCCAAAATATTTGAAAACTCCCAAAAGATCGGAGAAACAGGAGAAGCTATGAATACCAAAGCAAAACAGCTGGCTCAGGGTGCTTCCGATCAGGCATCGTCAACTGAGGAAGTATCGTCGAGCATGGAAGAAATGGTTTCGAATATTCAACAGAATACCGAAAATGCGCAACAAACCGAAAAAATTGCACTTACAGCTTCCACCGGCATTACAAAAGTAAGAGACGCTGCTCAGCACAGCATTCAGAGTATTAAAACCATTGCCGAAAAAATTTCCATAGTAAACGACATTGCTTTTCAAACCAATATTCTTGCGCTTAATGCTGCGGTTGAGGCAGCTCGTGCAGGAGAGCACGGCAGAGGATTTGCAGTTGTTGCAGCCGAAGTTCGTAAACTTGCAGAAAGAAGTAAGCTTGCAGCCGACGAAATACAGATTTTAGCAAAAAGCAGTGTTCAGGCAACTGAAGAATCTGGTAAGCTTTTAATAGAAATAGCTCCTGAAATTGAAAAAACTGCTAAGCTTGTGCAGGAAATTACCGCTGCAAGTATTGAACAAAATGCAGGAGTTGATCAGATTAACAATTCTATACAACAGCTAAATACTATTACACAACAAAATGCTGTAGTTTCGGATGAAATTACAAGAAATGCCAAGGCCCTGCACGATTTAGCCGACGAACTAAGAGATACAATTTCGTATTTTAAAATAGACACAACAACACGGGTAAGTAAGAGAACAAGTAGTACTTTTAGCGCACCTGCATTTACCCCTTTAAAATCAAAAAGGGAAATAAGAGAGGAAGTAAAGGATGATTTTCAGCTTATGCTGAACCTAAGGTTTCAACAAAACCAACTTTTAAAGAAGCTCCCAGAAAGAGCACCGGAATAAACCTTAATCTGCACAGCGATGAATCTAATGATGCAGATTATGAGAAATTTTAATTGATCATTTAGTCAAAAAAAAAGCCGCTTTTTCAAGTGGCTTTTTTTTTGGTATAATTTTCTCAATTTTTAGGTTTGATTCTGTAACCAACCAGACCGTAAAAGGAAATGAAAACAAAACAAAGCATAGGCAGAATAAATCCGTATGCCATATTGAAATTATCAGCAATAGCTCCCATTGCAATTGGCAGAAATGCTCCTCCGGCAACAGCCATCACAAGAAATGACGAAGCTTTTTTGGTGAGTGGTCCTAAATTGTTTATACCAAGTGCAAATATAGTTGGGAACATAATAGACATAAAGAAATAGGTACTGAATAAAGCTACTACTGAAGTCCAGCCCAAACCAAGCACAACAAGAAGAGTTAAAATTGTATTCATAATTGCATAAAAAGCAAGTAGATGTTGTGGTTTAAAATATTTCATCATAAATGAGCCGCTCAACCTGCCAATCCAGAACAGTCCCATACCTCCGAATGCCAAAACAAGTGAAGCAGCCTGCTCAGGATTACGTGGTGTAAATACCTCACCAAATTTACCCAGGTGCGACATGATATTCACTACCGGCTCCTGAACATTGGGCAGCTCTTCAGTTACATAATTTATAAAGAATGAGTTTATTCCGGTTTGAGCTGCCACATAGAGAAACTGCGCTATTACGGCTAAAAACAAAAAAAGGATATTTAAGCAAAAGTTTCATTGAGGGGTTCTCCTCCTTGATTTCTGTATCGTTAGTTTCCTTTATTTCAGGTAACCGGGTGAAAAAGAAAGCCAGAGCTACTACCAGAACTACTGTGCCAATGGCCATATAGGGCGTTAACAGGGAATCGAACTTACCGGCTTGTTCCGAGTGTTCTGCACCGAAAATTAGCAATCCACCTAACAAAGGACCCAAAATCCATCCTACTGCGTTAAAAGACTGAGAAAGATTAATACGTTGTGCCGCACTCTCCGAAGGACCAAGGACTGTTGTGTAAGGATTGGCAGCAGTTTCCAGAAATGCTAATCCGCATGCGATAATGAACAGCGCCAGTAAAAAGGGGAAAAATGTACCGAAAATGGTGGCTGGGTAAAACAGAAAGGCTCCCGTAGCAAATATAAGTAAGCCAAATATAATTCCTTTTCGGTATCCAAACCGTTTCATGAATAATCCAGCCGGAATCCCCATTGCCAGATATCCGATATATACCGAGAACTGAACAAAAGCCGACTGTGTTTTATTTACATGTAATATGGTCTGGAAATGTTTGTTTAATACATCGAGTAAGCCATGTGCGAATCCCCACAAAAGAAAAAGAGAGGTAACAAGGACAAAGGGCAGTAGGTAATTTTTACCGTTGGTTTTTACAAGTGATTTTTTAGATTGATCCATATAGTTAGTATTTATAATGCATTTTTAATATCGTTGAGCGTGATCGAAAACAATTTCCCGACAATTGAGTCAAGTTCATTTTCGGAGCCTTCCAGGTGAAAAATAACCTGGGTATGGGTGAGTTTTTCGCCAGGTGTAAGTGCAGCTGCCGGAGATGAACTTTCCAGTTCATAAAATGGCCCCATCTGGGTTCCATCTTCAACCGGACCATCATTATAAGCATTAACAGCATCTCCCGAAAATGGATCCTTTGAATTTCCCATTTGAGTTAACATAATCGGTTCTTCCTTTCGGGAATTCACAATAAAGCAGGGTGAGCGCTTTGCTGGCAGCATCATAGCTGGCAGCCCAACCTAAAGTTCGATTTGGAGAAATTCCGATTTTACTTCTGTATTTACCATCGGCTTTGAAGTAAATTATACCTTTATCTTCCTTGAGCCTGTCAGCAGGTACTTTCCCAAAATAGTCGTCACTTACAATTTTGCCGAGTTCCTTTTCATCACCTTCCTTATAGGGAATGAAAATAACCACACTGGGCGAGGGGGTAAACATCGAAAGCATCCAGACAGATAGCATGCCTGTTTGACGGTTCCACGAATTGGGTCCCATGTTAATAATAGTGTTATCCGACTTGTATGCAACTGAATGAATACTATCGTTGAGCTTGTTTCCAAGAAGTTTGTCGATTTCCAGTCCGGATAATAAATGAATCTTCCGTTCCAATCGGACCTGAAAATCTGTTGCTGAGTAATTTTTCAGGATGAAATCAGCACTAAAGCTTGCATGGTCTGAGGAAGCAGAATCAAGCTTAAATGGAAGTGTGTCCAGGATTGCCGGA
>JAAUTT010000065.1 GCA_012031335.1 Bacteroidales bacterium
AGGAAAAGGCAAAGTACATGCCTATACCCAGGGAGCAAATTGATTTACAGCCCGATGTGTTAAAGCAGAATCCAGGGTATTAATCAATCCTTTCAAATGTTGAGACCTATTTTCAAAATTGAAGAGGTCTTGATTCATCTATAATTTTGATCTGGGTTTTTCATCATTCGTTTTCTTCAATTTATTATCTTCATGCCCTGTTTTTAAAGAACAATTTAACCCAGTTCATACATATTATGATGAAAAATATAGCCATTATTGCCGGCGGTGATTCCGGGGAATATGAGGTCTCCATAAAAAGTGGCAATCAGTTGTTTTCACAGATTGATAAAAGTAAATATAATGCAGTGTTAATACACCTGAAGGGAACAAAATGGACTGCTAAAATTGATGAAAATGAGATTGATGTAGACAAGAACGACTTCTCCGTTACTTCCAACGGTAACAAAATAACTTTCGATTGCGCTTTGGTCGGGATACATGGCACACCGGGTGAAGACGGGAAGCTTCAGTCGTATTTTGAACTTTTAAAAATTCCTTATACCACCTGCGGGGTAATGACCTCAGCATTGACTTTTAACAAATTCGCCACCAAACATTATCTTGCACCCTATGGCGTTCATATGGCTAAAGGAATTATTTTCATAAAATGATGAAATAAATCCTGCAGAAGTTGTCAGAACTTTGGGCTTGCCATGTTTTATAAAACCTAATAATGGCGGATCGAGTTGCGGCGTATCAAAAATTTCTATTGCCGAAGAAATTGCACCTGCTATCAAAAATGCGCTGGAACACGACTCGGAAATAATTGTAGAAGAGTACATTAAAGGAACTGAAATTACCTGTGGCGTTATTAAGTCGCTAGGAAAATTACAGGTATTACCCATTGCTGAAATTGTTAGTAAGAAGGAGTTTTTTGATTACGAGGCCAAATATACCAGCGGTTTAGCCGATGAAATAATACCAGCCCGAATTCCTGCTCATATTTGGGAAGATTGTGAAAAAACATCGGCAATGATTTACGAAAAGCTTTTTTGCAAAGGTGTAGTTCGAATTGATTATATTATAAAGGAAGATAAACTTTACTTTCTCGAAGTAAATACTGTTCCGGGTATGACCGAAGCCAGTATCATCCCGCGTATGATTAAGGCCAAAAATATTTCAATGACAGAAGCTATCACGATGCTTATAGAAGACGCTCTTGCCAGAGCCTGACTTTAATTAATTTCGAATTTGAATTTCTTTTTATTTTCGCGGAAATTTTATATAGTATGGAGCATTATCTTAAGATCATTGATTATCTGAGAAATATTTTAATCAGCTGGGGAGTTTCACCCTATTTTGCCAATATTTTTAAAGTATCCATTGTTATTGTTGCTATTCTGGTTTTAGCCTGGATCGCTAACTTTATAGCCAAACGGATTATTCTGACCGTTCTTCATACTTTGGTCAAGAAAAGTAAAACCGATTGGGACGATATCATTTACGAAAGAAGAGTTTTTAACCGCCTTTCTTTAATTGCGCCAGCTGCAGTTATTTATTATTCTGTATCGCTTCCTTTAGCCGGTTATCCTGGGTTTATGGGACTTGTACAGACATTATGTCTGGTTTACATGGTGATTGTATCCCTTATGGTACTCCTTTCGTTTGTGGATGCATTGCACGAAATATACCTGACCTTACCTGTTTCGAGGGAGAGAACTATTAAAGGTTACCTGCAGGTAATAAAAATTCTACTTTATATCATTGTTACAATAATTATAATTTCCATTATATCTGGGGTTGCGGCTTCAAAATTGTTTTACAGGTCTGGGAGCTATGGCCGCCGTATTGATGTTCGTTTTCAAGGATACCATACTTGGTCTTGTAGCCAGTATACAATTGTCGGCAAATGATATGCTTAAGCCTGGCGACTGGATTGAAATGCCAGCTAAGAAAGCCGATGGAACAGTAATCGATATATCCCTCACAACAGTTAAAGTCCAGAACTGGGATAAAACAATTGTTACAATCCCAACCTATACTTTGGTTTCAGAATCTTTTACCAATTGGCGGGGCATGGAACAATCGGAAGGACGCAGAATTAAAAAAGTGTTTAATATCGATGTAAATACTGTTAAGTTTTGTACCCCCGATATGATAGAGCGCTTTGAAAAAATGCCTTTGCTGGATAGCTTTCTTGATGCGTACAAAAAAAGAGAAGTTTACCAACCTCACCATTTTCAGGTATTACATTGAAGAGTATTTACACCGGTTTCCTTTTACCAATATCGATATGACTATATTTGCAACTATCACTAATGCTGATACCGGTAATGGAATATCCATACAATATGTGGCATTTTTAAAGGAAAAGGCCGGCAAACCATTTGAAAAACACCAATCGGTTATATTTGAACATTTTCTGGCAATAATGAAAGATTTCGATCTGAATGTATTTCAGGCCCCCACCGGAAGAGATTTGAGGCTTCGATAAGCATTGTATCTAAAGGCTATTTTAAATTATGCTTAAAATTTTTAATTTTGAGCCATCATTTTATTTAAAAATGTAACACTATTTGGACATATGGAAAATTTTCAGATTGATAGCCTTGATAGAAAAATTCTTTCGATAATAAAAAAAAATGCAAGGACTCCTTTTCTTGAAGTAGGCCGGGAATGCGGTGTGTCTGGTGCTGCGGTTCACCAGAGAGTGCAGCGTTTAATCCGAATTGGTGTTATATCAGGAGCAGAATTTATCCTCGATCCTATAAAAGTGGGTTTTCAAACATGTGCTTATATTGGTATTTTCCTGGAAAAAGCGAGTTTATATAACGAAGTATCCAAGCAATTGGAGCAGATCCATGAAATTACCGAATGTCATTATACTACCGGTAATTATTCCATTTTTATTAAAATATATGCCCGTAACAACGAGCATTTAAAAGAAATACTCACCGAAAAACTGCAGGCCATTCAAGGCATTTCACGTACCGAAACATTTATATCGCTCGAAGAGAGTATTAAACGACAGATACCAGTTTAGTCTTACCGCACTTTAAATCTGCTTTGAATTAGGAAAATTTCATTTTTTTATCAGGATTATCAATATTCATTCCTGGTATTTTAACGTGGTATCTTAAAATTTCGCATCTTTCGTTTTTAAACAATTATAATCGGTATGATGTTATAAATTCCGGTTTAACTTTTAAGACTCACCCCGGTAATTAGGGGCATATCTACTTATGAATACAATTAAGAAGGTTCTGTTCTCCCTACAAACTACACTTATCTATCTCCTGATATTTATTGTAGCGATTGCTATTGCAACTTTTATTGAAAACGATTATGGTGCCGACACTGCTAAAGCGCTTGTATATAATGCATGGTGGTTCGAACTGCTCTTAACACTTATTTGTGTTAACTTTATCGGTAATATGCTTATAGGTAGGTTGTGGAGGAAGGAAAAATTCCGACACTTATCTTTCACCTGGCCTTTGTTTTAATTCTTATTGGAGCAGCTATTACCCGTTATTTGGGCGAAGAGGGTATGATGCACATCCGCGAAGGGCAGACTCAAAACTATATTTCTACCTCCGATTACTATCTGAAGGTGAAAGTAACAGCAGGTAGTGATAATAAATATTGGAGCAAAAAGTTATTACTTTCTTCCGCAGGTAAAAATAATTTGAATGAGAAGATTTTTGTGGGAGAAAAAAGAAATTACGGTAGATCTTATTTCCTTTTTACCTGATGCATTCCAACGCTACAACCTTCTGATGATGGCGTAGCTACTGTTTCTCTCGTTATTGCCGGAGCAAACGGTCGCGAGGAACATCACCTTACCAGCGGTCAGCGTCTTAATAAAAACGGTTTATTGATTGCCTTTGGAGACACTTCTGATGAAGTCGATTTAAAAATATTGCAATCCGGCGATTCACTTATTTTACTTCCAAAATTTAAAGTGGATATAGTGAGCATGGCTACACAGGGAGTGCAGAGTACCATCGATTCGGGAAAAGCTGCAAGGTTTAATCCTATGACATTATACCGGGCAGGTAGTATAACTATGGTAATGAAACAGTACTTCCCAAAAGCTATTCAGGCTGCCATGCCCAACGATGAAATCATTAAAGATCAAAATACTCCTGATGCATTTACTGTGTTTGTAAAATCAGGAAAAGAAAATAAAACCTTAACACTGTGGGGCGGTAAAGGATTCGATGGACAGGAACAGTCTATTAAACTGAATGGCATGGATGTTAAATTCAGTTTTGGCTCGTTATGGAAGGAACTTCCGTTTAGTCTAAAACTGGACAGGTTCATCCTTGAAAGATATCCCGGTTCAAATTCACCAGCTTCTTTTCAGAGTAACATTACACTTATTGATAATGACAAAAAATATTTCAGACAAGATAGTATTTACATGAATAATGTACTTCAGTATCATGGATACCGGTTCTATCAGTCTTCGTATGATGAAGATGAAAAAGGAACCTATTTGTCGGTAAATGATGATATGCCAGGAACTATTGTGTCTTATCTCGGATATTTATTGCTTGCCATTGGTTTTGCTGCTAATTTGCTTAATCCGAAAAGCCGGTTTCGCTGGTTATTGCAACAAACATCTCAGGTAAAATCTGCTGTTCCGGTATTATTGATTTTTGCTTTTCAGCTCCGGAAATCTAATGGCAGCAACATCCGATTCCTTAACAGTTGATAGCGAGACTGCACGGGAATTCGGGAAAATGCTTGTACAAGACCGAAAGGGTAGGATAGAGCCTGTTTCCACATTGTCTTCCGAACTTATCAGAAAGATTACGCGTGATAATAATTTTAAAGGCTTATCGCCCGATCAGGTATTACTTGGAATGAATGTTTACCCTGAGAGTTGGAAAACGGTTCCGATGATAAAAATTTCACATCCCGGAATTCAGGATTTTTTTCGTACAAAAGAGAAACATGTATCTTTTTACGACTGCTTCGACAAAGAAGGGCACTATCGGTTGGCTGATCTTGTTAGTGAGGCTTATAAGAAAAAACCATCGGAAAGGAATAAGTTCGATACTGAAATTATCCGCACGGACGAAAGGGTGAATATAGTTTATATGATATATACACATCAATACTTTAACATTTTCCCCAAATCAAACGATCCTAACCATACCTGGTACGCTCCAATGGAAGTTGCCGGAAATTTCGCAGGAATGGATTCGCTGTTTGCTTCCAATATTCTCCATTTATATTTTGAGGCTGTAAGCAAGTTCCCTGATGAAAAGGCAAAGAAGGATGCTGATTCATTTCTCGAATCGATACATACCTACCAGGAAAAGTATGGATCGGAAGTAATGCCAGGAGCTACCAGGTTAAAAATTGAAACCATAAATAACCGGCTCGATATTTTTAACCGATTAATGAAATATTACAGTTTATTCGGTGGATTATTACTTATCATTCAATTTGTTTCTCTGTTTAGTAAAAAATTTAAACCTCTGTTAATCGAGAAGCTGTTGATATATCTTTTACTAGCCAGTTTTATATTGAATACAGCCGGACTGATTTTAAGGTGGTACCTTTCGGGTCATGCTCCCTGGAGTAATGGATTCGAATCTTTAACATATATTGCCTGGGCTACAGTGTTGGCGGGTATATTGTTTATGAAGAGGTCGCGAATTGCACTTTCGTCCACATCTTTACTGGCAGCCGTAATTCTTTCGGTAGCGCATCTGAGTTGGATGGATCCTGAAATTACCAATGTGGTTCCTGTGTTAAATTCTTACTGGCTCTCCATCCATGTATCCGTTATTTCAGCAAGTTATGGGTTCTTTGCACTTGGTGCTTTACTTGGATTTCTGAATCTTTTACTTATGTTTTTCCGAAATGAGAAAAACAGGGAAGCGCTTGGAGCTACTATTCAGCAATTGAGTCATATCATTGAAATGACATTGATACTGGGTTTATTTCTGTTAAGTATCGGGACCTTTCTCGGAGGGATATGGGCTAATGAATCATGGGGACGATACTGGGGATGGGATCCAAAAGAAACATGGGCGCTGGTTACCTTGCTTGTTTATGCATTTGTTGCTCATATGCGTTTTGTTCCTGCACTCAAAAGTATGTTTATTTTTAATTTTGCTGCGTTAATAAGCTTTTCTTCAGTGATTATGACTTATTTTGGTGTTAATTTCTATCTGAGTGGCCTTCATTCCTATGGTAAAGGAGATCCTGTTCCAATTCCTTCGTGGATTTATTATACGCTGTTTGTATTGCTTGCAGTCTCATTGTTGGCGTATTTAAATGAACAGAAAATGAAGAAAGCAGCTTCTCCTCCTGATAAACCACTCCAATAATTGTTTATGAACCGCTTTAAAACTTTTCTGGAACTTGTTAAAATAAAGATCACATTTGCGGTGATGTTTACCACCATTGCCGGGTATGTTCTTTATGAAAAGGGATTTTCTTTTCATATGTCTTCTTTCTGTTTTGGGTATTTTGCTTTTGGCATGCGCATCGGCTGCACTCAATCATATTCAGGAAATAAAGTACGATGCAATGATGGAACGGACACGCAACCGGCCAATTCCTTCGGGAAAAGTGACAAAATTGCAGGCTTGGGTCGTAGTTATAATACTTGCTGTTGCTGGTACCTGGCTGATATATCTGGGTTCCGGTTTATCAGGAGCTTTATTGGGATTGTCAGCCATGTTCTGGTATAATGTTATTTATACTTACCTTAAAAGATATTCAGCTTATGCTGTTATTCCTGGTTCGGTTATCGGATCAATACCACCTCTGGTAGGGTGGGTAGCTGCCGGAGGTTCTCTTTCAAACCCTCATGCTATTCTCATTGCTATATTCTTTTTTATCTGGCAAGTTCCTCATTTCTGGCTTTTAGCAATGAAATATGGTCCGCAATACGAAGTGGCGGGTTTTCCCGTTATTACAAAAGTATATACCCGGAGGCTAATTTATGCATTCACTTTTATCTGGATATTGGCAACAGCAATTATTGCATTTATGTTACCTTACTTTGGTGTATTAAATTCATATATTGCTGCTTTTGGAATTTTAGTTTCCAGCGTTTGGCTGGTGTTTCAGTTTAGTAAACTTTATACAAAACACGAAACAGAATTTAATCCCCGCAGATATTTTATGCGTTTAAACCTCTACATTTTATTTGTTGTTGTTTTAATGGTAACCGACCAATGGTTGGTTTAAATTTATACAAATGGAAGCCTTGATCCTTGGTGCATTTGATTTCTTTTCAAATACCGATGCTCTTATTCAATACGGAGGCCTGGGTTTTGTGCTTCTTTTTATCTATCTCGAGACAGCTTTTTTTATTGGTATGGTTTTGCCCGGTGGTGATTATTTCATTTTCACATCCGGTCTTTTGTGTGGTACTCAGTTTATTGATTTTCCCCTCCCGTTTGTTATTTTACTATCCATATTAGCAGCTGTGACAGGAGATTATACCGGATATATTCAGGGGAAAGCACTGGGGAAGAGATTATATCAAAAACCTGATAGCTGGATTTTCAAAAAATCGTATCTCACCCGCAGCGAAGCTTTTTACAGAAAATATGGATCTTGGGCATTTATAATTGGCAGGTTCTTTCCTGTTGTTCGTACCATATTACCTGTTTTAGCCGGTGCCGTATACCTTGAACGTAAGAAATTCGTTATTTCAATAACTCTGGGTGGAGTAATCTGGATTACTACACTAATGTCTTTGGGTTATATACTTGGACATAAGTATCCTCAATTGCTAAATTATTCTCACTATATATTGATAGGTGTTGTCTTCTTTGCCTCTGTACCTGTGGTATGGCAGGCTATTTCTATACTTCGTAAAAAACGTCAACACATAAAATGAGCTTAGATATTTAATTTGGATTTAATGTTTTTGACAGCCCTAACCAGTATTTTTTCATGGTCGAATGCAAGAGCAGGCAAATCATTTACCGGAAACCACTTTATATTAGCAGCATCATCTCCGGCAACAGGATTGTAATTGTCCATATTTATTATTCCGGTGAAAGCTACTGAAATAGTTCTGCCTCTGGGGTCTCTGTCCGGTTCACTGAAAGTATAGAATTGATTCATGTCAATGTTCTCAAGTCCGGTTTCTTCTTGTAATTCTCTGGCTGCGCAGGCTTCAAGGGTTTCGTTTTCTTCTACGAATCCTCCCGGAAAAGCCCACATACCTTTAAACGGTTCATTTCCTCTTTCAATAAGTAAAACATAGAGCATGTTATCTTTCTTGGAAACAGTATACTATCGGCTGTAACTCCGGGTCTTGGATAGTCGTAACTATATTTTTCTTTTTCGCGCATAATTCAACTTTTCAATTAAAACAAACACAGTAAGAAAATGACTTGTAAAATCATTTATAATCCATAGAATAACTAAAGATAATATATGAAAGAGAAATCAATAAACATATTGAACAGATATACGTATTTTTGTAAAAACTTAAAATAGCAGATAAATGCAAAAGATTGGATTAATTGGAGGGTTGGGTCCCGAATCAACTGTTGATTATTATAACCGTATTATAAACGCTTTTAAAGGTGAATCAGTCAGTCTGGACTATCCCGAAATTATTATATACAGTGTGCGCATGGCCGAATTCCTGAAATTAATGGAGCAAAAGGAATATGACAAAGTAGTGGAATGGATGAAAGAAAGAATCTTGCATCTTAAGAATGCCGGTGCTCAGTTCGCTGCCATCACAGCCAACACTCCGCATGTTGTTTTCAACCGGCTGAAAGATGTTTCTCCACTTCCTCTTATCAGCATTGTCGAAACGTGCTGTAAACAAGCTAAAAAACAAGGCCTGAAGAAACTTGGATTATTTGGTACAAGGTTTACCATGGACGAGCATTTTTATCAGGATGTTTTTATAAAAGAGGGCCTTGAAGTTTTTGTTCCCGAAGAAAAGGATAAAACTATCATCCACGAAAAACTGTTTTCCGAAATTGAACTTGGTATTTTTAAGGAAGAAACTAAATTGCTTCTTATGAGTATCGTGGAACGCTTGATGGATAAGCATAAAATCGATTCTCTGATACTGGGGTGCACCGAATTCCCGCTTATCCTTACCGAACCTTCTTATATGGGAATACCCTTCCTGAATACAACCCAGATTCACGTAGATACAATTGTGGACAGGTGTCTTCAGGATGTTTAGTATTTTCGGTTATAACTCCGGAAATTTCTTTTAACCGAATCCCTTACTTTGATCAAATTTTAATTGATGCGTGTAGATATTATAACAGTTTTGCCCGAACTTCTCGAAAGCCCACTCAGCCATTCTATTGTTCAGCGGGCAAAAGACAAAGGCTTATGCGAAGTAGTGATACATAATCTGCGCGACTACAGCAACGATAAGCACCGCAGGGTAGACGATTACGCATTTAGTGGCGATGCCGGAATGGTAATGATGATTGAACCCATTTTCAATGTCATCACCAAATTGAAAATGGAACGCGATTATGACGAAGTTATCTATACTTCGCCCGATGGGGAGTTGTATTCGCAGATGAAAGCCAACTATTTTTCAACTTTAAAGAATATAATCCTATTATGTGGTCATTACAAAGGAATTGACCAACGGATCCGCGATCACCTTATTACTCGCGAAATATCTGTCGGAGATTATGTGCTTACCGGTGGAGAACTCGCAGCTGCCATTATCGTCGATAGTGTTGTAAGACTTTTACCAGGGCATTGGGCGATGAAATGTCGGCCCTTACTGATTCCTTCCAGGATAATCTGCTGGCTCCTCCGGTATATACAAGACCTGCTGAGTTTAACGGCTGGAAAGTTCCGGAAATACTATTAAGTGGAAACACCCGGCTGATCGACGATTGGAAAATGGAACAATCTCTGGAGCGCACACGACGTTTACGCCCGGATTTGCTGGAGGAAGATTAATTTTCGAGTTATCTTTTTATTTTCCGTTTGGCTTTTTTTTCATTAAACTGTTTGGCTTCATCTATAAGCTTTTTCCAGTTGTGGTCACTCTCGTTCGAAATGTCAATGGTTTCTTCGTAAAAAGCCTTTGCAACCTCCAAAACAGTTATTGGTTTCTGTAAAAACTCCTGTATTTCATTTAATACTGCCTTTTCTTCGGTACTGCAAAAGGATAATGCCTGTCCTTTTTTGGTACCACGACCGGTACGGCCTACCCGGTGTACATAATTTTCAGCTTCGTCGGGTAAATCGTAGTTTATAACATAATCCACATCGGGAATATCAATTCCCCTGGCGCTTACATCGGTGGCAATAAGTATCTTGTTTATACCCTGCCTGAAGTTGTTGAGCGTTTGGGAACGTTCTTTCTGATCTTTGTCTCCATGAATGGTTTGTGTGCTTATGTTGACCCTTTCCATAGCCTTATACACCCGTTCGGCCCTGACTTTTGTCCTGACGAAAACAAGTATTTTACTTTCGGGATGCTCTTTGATGATTCTTTCGAGAAAAAAACGCTTATCATCCATTTCCACAAAGGCAACAGCATGTTCTACATTCTTGGATACCGGATCCTGTGGCGATAGCTGAATTCTTACGGCTTTTTTTACAAGCGAGTAAGCCAGTTCCTTAATTTCTGCGCCAATGGTTGCCGAGAAAAATAAAGTTTGACGCTTCTGGGGAATGATACGTGTTAACTGCCGGATGTCGTGGATAAATCCAAGATCGAGCATATGATCAGCTTCGTCCAGGATAAGCACTTCCAGATTATTGAGTTTTATGTGACCCTGACTCACCAGGTCGAACATTCTCCCGGGAGTAGCAATCAATACATCGAGTCCTTTTTCAAGTCGTTCAATTTGTGGCAACTGATCTACGCCACCGTAAATGCAGGCTGTTTTTACCCCTGTTCCCCGGCCAATCTGCTGAAATACTTCATTTATCTGCATGGCCAGTTCATGGGTAGGTTCCATTACCAGGCAGCGAATGGAGTTCTTGTCGCGCAATACCTTAAAATTCTGGAGATAATGGATTACGGGTATGGCAAAGGCAGCTGTTTTACCGGTGCCGGTTTGTGCTATCGCCAAAACATCTTCTCCTTTCAAAATGGAGGGAATTGCCTTAAACTGTATATCCGTTGGCTTTTTGAAACCCAGCAATTCCAAATTCTTTTTTATTTCAGGCGAAATATTGTAAGCTTCAAATTTCATTATGGATTGCTTTTTTCGTCATTTTGATCAATTGACAAAGGCTTTACAGATTTTACCCTGCCAACTTCTCCTGTTGTTAACCTTACTTTTATTCCATGGGATGATACAAGCTGTTTGTTAAAATATCCTGCACAATTCCGGAGGTTAATTTACCGGATGCCTGATCTTCTTT
>JAAUTT010000066.1 GCA_012031335.1 Bacteroidales bacterium
TCAATAACTTTTGACCTAAGCGGTTGATGGCTGAAGAAAAATCAAGGTAAACGGCCAAACCTGTTGTTCCAACGCCAAAACCAGCATCACAGCGTTCTTTGGCTGCACGCGAGGCAACATCGCGGGGTACAAGGTTACCAAAAGCAGGGTAACGGCGCTCAAGATAGTAGTCGCGGTCTTCTTCCTTTAATTGTGTAGGTTTAAGCGTGCCCTTACGAATGGCTTCGGCATCTTCCTTCTTTTTTGGCACCCAAATACGACCATCGTTACGCAACGATTCCGACATAAGTGTCAGCTTCGATTGGTAATCGCCATGTACAGGAATACAGGTCGGGTGAATTTGTGTAAAACAAGGATTTCCGAAAAATGCGCCTTTCTTATATACCTGCCATGCGGCACTGGCATTCGATCCCATGGCATTGGTCGAAAGAAAGAATACATTTCCGTAACCACCGGTGCCAAAACCACTGCATGCCCAAAATGTTTTTCGATTTCCCCGGTAACCAGGTTACGCGATACTATACCACGAGCCTTACCATCGACAATTACAAGTTCAAGCATCTCGTCGCGGTTATGCATCTCAACAGTTCCGGCTTTGATCTGACGTTCCAGTGCCCGGTATGCGCCAAGTAAAAGCTGCTGTCCGGTCTGACCACGTGCATAAAACGTACGCGATACCTGTGCACCACCAAATGAACGGTTATCGAGCAATCCGCCATATTCGCGTGCAAGGGTACTCCCTGAGCGACACACTGGTCGATAATGCTGTTGCTCACTTCGGCAAGACGGTAAACATTAGCTTCGCGGGCACGGTAGTCTCCTCCCTTGATTGTATCGTAAAACAAACGGTATACAGAGTCACCATCGTTCTGGTAATTCTTGGCTGCGTTGATACCACCCTGTGCTGCAATACTATGTGCCCGGCGTGGACTATCCTGATAACAGAAAATTTTCACATTGAATCCTAGCTCTCCAAGGCTGGCGGCTGCCGAAGCACCGGCTAATCCGGTTCCTACTACTATAATATCGAGTTTACGCTTATTGGCCGGGTTCACAAGGTTCTGGGTAGACTTGTAAGTAGTCCACTTGCTGGCCAATGGCCCCTGAGGTATTATTGATTTAATTTCTGACATATATTTTTATTCAAAAGATTCGTAAAAAAATTCCCGGATATTAATTATAGAAAAATAAAAAATAAACCGGAATAACAGCGAAACCGGCAGGAATTGCCAGTGCATAGATATTTCCCATCCACTTGATGATAGGAGAATACTTTTTATGATTTACACCCATGGTTTGAAATGCACTTTGAAAAGCATGCAATAAATGAAACGACAGTATAATCATGCAAAAATATAAAATATGGAATACCCCGGTGTTTGAAACAGGTTAATGGCCATATTGTAAAAATCATGTTTGTCTATTACAATACTTCCACCTGTTGGGGCACTTGTCCAGCCTAACTTCACAAAATAGAAGTTTGCAAGGTGGATAGCCAGAAAAACAAATATAATGGCTCCGGTGTGGATCATATATTTGGAAAAAAATGAAGTTTGTGAGTTGTTCGAAACAGCATAACCCGTTGGACGAGCTGCCCAGTTGCGGATTTGGATTATAATCCCGTAAATAATGTGTACCAGAAAACCGCCAAACAGGAATATTTCCATGATCTTGATTAAAATATTGGTGGTCATAAAATCTACCCCAATGCGAAACGCCTCTCCCCCGTCGCTGCTCAGCAACAACAAGTTAATGCCTAAATGCACCACCAGAAACATACACAGAAATAATCCTGCCAGTGACATTATTAGCTTCTTCCCTAAAGATGAAGTGAAAAATTGCTCATATCAATTGTTTTGTGAAAGTTAATTATTTTTAAATGAAATTCCGCGTGAAAAAAATTTTTGCAAATGTACCTGCTTCAACTACTTTTTGCAATGAATGATGTTAATTTGTCTTTAATTTAAAACCATTCTAAGCTATGATTCACCCGCATATTCCCCGCCGATTGTTTGAACAAAACAGAATTAAACTAAATAACAGGCTCCGGAACCATGCAGTTGCTATTCTTACCTCAAACGACGAGATGCCAAGAAATGGTGACCAGTTCTTCCCTTTCCGGCAAAACTCCGATCTTTTTTTATCTGACAGGTATTAATCAGGAAAAGACATCACTCATACTTTGCCCCGACCATCCAAATGCCAGCTACCGTGAAATCCTTTTCATTCTTAGGCCAAACAAGGAAATGGAAACCTGGCAGGGTAAAAAATTATCCAAATCCGAAGCCACAGCCATCTCAGGGATACAAACCATTATGTGGGAGGACGAATTTGACAAACTTGTAAACGAATTAGTATACTCTAATAGTATTATTTATCTTAATATTTCCGAAAATCCAAAGTTGTTCTCCGGAATCGATACGGCTGAAATCAGACTTGCTAAGAAAATAACAGATAAATTCCCCTTGCATCAGAAGGAAAGATTGTCTCCTGCATTGACCTCACTCAGGCTCTTAAAAGAGGCTGAAGAGGTTAATATAATCAGGTATGCCAGCCAGATAACCGGAAAAGCTTTTCAAAGGGTCATGAGATTTGTTAAAGCCGGTATTTATGAATATGAAATTGAGGCCGAAATAACACACGAATTTCTCAAATCAGGGCATCGGACATGCATATTATCCCATTGTTGCTACAGGCGAAAATGCTTGCTTTCTTCATTATATCAACAACAAAAGTATTTGTAACGACGGGGACTTGCTTCTTCTCGACTTCGGTGCCGAATATGGCAATTATGCTGCCGATTGCAGCAGAACAATCCCGGTGAATGGAAAATTTTCGCCTCGGCAATTGCAGGTATATAAATCTGTTCTCAGTGTATTTCAAAAAGCACGGTCGCTCATGGTGAAAGGAACTACCATTACACTCATACAAAAACAGGTTTGTAAATTATGGGAAGAAGAACATGTAAAACTCGGATTATATTCCATGGAAGATTTACACCGCCAGGACCCCGACGATCCTTTGTACCAGCGTTATTACATGCATGGCATTTCGCATTTTCTTGGTCTGGATGTACACGATGTAGGTAACAAAAATGCCATTCTGGAACCAGGTATGGTCCTTACCTGCGAACCAGGTATCTATATCAGGGAGGAAGGCATGGGAATCCGGCTCGAAAATGATATTCTTATCACAAATGACGAACCTATTGATCTCATGCAGCATATTCCGGTTGATGCTGATGCAATAGAGGAGCTGATGAACGGAAAATAATGGAACATGATATGTTTCGAAACAATTCGGAATTATCAACGTTAATGTTGATCAGAAAAATCAAAACATTATTTTCGCATCCTTAAAAATCGGATTTTATGCTGAAATCAGTTCCTTTTCATTCTTCTTCTGTTCATTTCGACGATTTAGGTTCGGGAAAAGTAATAGTCCTGCTCCATGGCTACCTGGAAACAATGGAAATTTGGTCAGGATTTGCTCCAGAGCTGGCTAAAACTTACAGGGTAATCACCATCGATATTCCTGGTCATGGCAAATCGGGTAAGGTAGCAGATACTCACGATATGGACCTGATGGCCGATGCAGTAAATACAGTACTTACATTTCTGAGAATTGAAAAATGTTTTTTGGTGGGCCATTCGATGGGGGGTTATGTATCTCTCGCCTTTATGTCGAAATACAGGTACAAACTGCTTGGGATTTGTCTTTTCCACGCTACACCCTTTGCCGATTCAGAGGAAAAAAAGGCCAACCGCGATCGCGAAATAGCTTTAATAAAAGAAGGGAAAAAAGATATCTTGTTCAATACCAATATTCCAAAAGGGTTTGCCACAGATAATCTCGAAAAACTCAGCGATAAGGTTTCTAAGGCCAGGGAAATAGCCGGTCATAACCCGGAAGATGGAATTATTGCCCTGCTCGAAGGTATGAAAGCACGGCCCGATCGTCAGAATTTGCTGAAAGAAACAGGCCTGCCGGTTTTGTTTATAATTGGGAAAAAAGACAACTATATTCCATTCGACCTGATTTATGCAGTTGCCCAACGTACCGTTACTGGTGAAATTCTAAGCCTGGAAAATTCGGGTCATATGGGTTTTAAGGAGGAACCGGAAATGTGTTTAAACACCCTTAATTCCTTTGTTTATCACTTATAAACCGTGATAGAAATTCTTCATTTTGTGGTGCGGCAGGTTTACCAGGATGTCTTTTTTTTTGTTAAACCTTCAGAAAAATGGTATGTTGCTTTAACACTTGCCATATTTTTCAGGCTTGCTTTTCCGGTTTTATTTTACCCGCAGTTTTCTGCCAATTTTGAGCACACTTGTCTTTTTCAGGTTATTCAACTGGCATAGGGCATTCACACTGGTACCATATTTCCTTGAAATGGCATACAAGGTATCTCCTTGCTTTACGGTATAGTACACAATATCATTGCTTTGAACAACTGACACCTTTTCAGGAGCAGTCTGCTTCTTCCGCTCAAATACAAAGGTTTTTATGTTTCTATCGTTGAAATTAAAAAAGTGTTCCGGGTTCAGGGCTTTTCCATGACTTCTGATTTCGAAATGCAGGTGCTCGGTAGTGGCTCTTCCTGTGCGTCCTCCCAGGCCTAGAGGTTCGCCACTTAATATCGTATCTCCTATATTTACAAGGGCTTTACTTAAATGCGCGTAATAGGTCTCAAGATGATCGGGATGTTTCAGGACAACCAGAATCCCATATCCGTAATAGGTATTTGCCTTAGTTACAACTCCTTTAAAGGCAGCTTTAACAGTATCTCCGCGGCTAAGCTTTATGTCAGTGCCTGTATGCATGCGGCTGCCTCTTCTTCCGTAATGACTGATTACCTTTCCGTTTACCGGAAAGAAAAAAGATCCAAGTTTTATAGTGTCTAAAAGAATAAGGTTTCGGGTTGTATCTGTTTCACTTTCGGAAATCTCAGGCAATTCGGATTTAACAACAGGCGGGGGTGTGACTTTTACGGGCCTGGAAGTGGAACATGCTGTAATAGCATTAAGAGAAAGCACCGAAATAATTAATAACAGTAATTTTGATAAATTAAATTGACGAAAAATTAACATGTCTATAATAATTAACGTTCCGCAATTAATAACTATCCTTTTAATACTTCTATTGCCTTTCTGAAACTTTTGTCTTTTTCAAGAATTACAGGGTAAAATCCTTCATCGTCGAAGAAATTACGCACAGTATAAGCAATGAGCATATTTTCGATAAGACTACCGGAAAATGGATAAATCTCCTGGCAAAATCTCAACGCCTTGTTTTCAGCATAACGAATAAACTCTTGCAGAATATTTCTTTTTATTAAAACAGATTTCAGTTCCTGATAGTTTTTGTATCCTTTGAAAATTTCCCTGTTCTGATCGCTGTATAAAAATGCAAACCGGTAAATAATACCTTTCGAAACAACCGACTGGTAAAAGCTACTGTACCCAGTAGTATCAAATGGTACAAAAATATCGGGCATAATACCACCTCCCCCATAAACAACTTTTCCCTTTGGAGTTGTAAATTTTAAAGAATCAGCAAAATGAATGCTGTCCTTTTGTTCCAGCTCGCCATGAGATGCTCGTTTAACCAATTCTTCAAAATATTGGTCGGCTCCGTTGGAATACGACTTTTGAATACTTCTTCCTGTAGGTGTATAATACCTTGCTATCGTCAACCTGATGGCCGAACCATCCGGCAGTAACACCTGTTCCTGAACCAGTCCTTTCCCAAAACTTCTTCGTCCGATAACCGTTGCCCTGTCGTTATCCTGCAGTGCTCCTGCCAATACTTCACTTGCCGAAGCACTGTATTCGTCCATTAACAGCGCAACATCAAAATCAACACAAATACCCGAAGGTTTGGAATAAGAATTAATCCTTTGACGAGCCCTCCCCTGTGTGTACACAATCAGTTTCTTATCTTCGAGAAACTGATCGGCTATATCGGTAGCCGCAGTTAATAACCCTCCGCCATTTCCTCTCAAATCGATAATTAGTTTTTTCTTTAGTCCCTGCTTCTTTAAATTTTCAACAGCTTGCTGAAATTCTTCGGATGTTGTTTTTGCAAACTTCGATATTTTTATATAGCCGATACCATCTTCCGGAATAAAAGCAACGTCAACACTTTTTAGCGGAATACGCCCTCTGGTTACAACAAAATCGATCAATTTACCGGAACCGGAACGCTGAATACTTATTTTTACAGGTGTACCTTCATTGCCTTTAAGTTTTCTTACAATCTGATCACTGGAGAGTTTAGTACCTGCCATCAGGGTATCATTAACCTTTATTATCCTGTCGCCGGGTAAAATGCCAACCTTGTGAGAGGGTCCCCCTGGAATGGCACTGATAACAATAATGGTATCGTTCTGAAAATTAAATTGTACACCTATGCCACTGAAATTACCTTCAAGTGGCTCGTTAACCGCCTGTAATTCCGAGGCAGGGATATATACCGAATGGGGATCAAGTTTTTTAAGTATGGAATTTATGGCTGTTTCTTCAAGATCGCCCCGCGAAATCGAATCCACATAGGTATCTTCGATCATATCAAGAATGCTGTTAACTTTATCTGCCCTGGGATAAATCAGCAATCTGTCGTTCACCCGGAATTGCGACAACCTGATTCCGATAAATACTCCGGCAACTATTAAAAGGGCAAATATGAGGGGCAAAAAAGCAACTGTTCTCTTATTCTGAAATTTCATTCTCTTCTTCCAATTTAATGTAAACCACTTCAATTCCGGCTCTCTCAAGCAGGGTTAAACCATCGGTATTATGATACTTATCGCTGAAAACAACCCTTTTTATTCCCGATTGGATAATCAGTTTAGAACATTCTATACAGGGTGAAGTTGTTACATACAGGGTTGAATCTTCACTGCTGTTGTTTGATTTTGCAACCTTGGTAATGGCATTTGCTTCAGCATGTAAAACATAGGGCTTTGTTTTATAATCATCATCTTCGCAAATATTCTCAAATCCCGAGGGTGTACCATTGTAACCATCGGATATAATCATTTTACCTTTTACAATAAGAGCCCCAACCTTACGGCGTTTGCAGTAAGAAATTTTCTGCCCATATTTTTGCCATTTCAAGGTATCGGCGGTCGAATTGCATTTGCTTTTCCCGGTATGGCTTGATCATGTCGGAATCGCTCATATGGCCGATTGTTTTAGAGAGGATAATAAAGAAGTACCCGGAGCCGGAATCGAACCGGCACAGCATTACTACTACTGGTTTTTGAGACCAGCGCGTCTACCTATTCCGCCATCCGGGCATATTCAATGAACTTTAGGGATGCGAATATAGATATTTGTTCCTTACGGTCAAAATATTTTTTCCTCACAACCCGTTTGTGCCCAATATTTCTTAAATGGATTTCAGGATTTGGAGAAGCTGGTCAATTTTTTTCGGATGCATTATGGCTTGTTTAAGAATTTTAATACTGATTACCTGAAAGCCATTATCCATCCTGGTAAAGGTAAAGTTTCGGTTTATTTCAGGAACAATAGCTTGGTGATATGGGTTTTACTACCATCCTCATTAGTGCAGAAAATAAGATATACACCTGAGGCAGCCTTTCTACCGTCGAAATTTTTGCCATCCCAGATAGCCTGGCCGCCAAGTGTTTTTGTCTCATATACAAGATTACCTGCAATATCTGTAATCTTAACATTAGCATCCCTGATTAATCCGGTTATGGTGATTTTCCCTTCGTAACCCGGGCGAACCGGATTAGGAAATGCATATACATCGCCAAATTCTTCTTCGGCTTTATTCGCATCCGACCGGTAGGAAATAATACCTCTGTCTGTCCCAAAAAAACCTCTCCTGTTTTTCGTGTATACCAATACCAATTACATTATTGAAAGCATCGGACTGTTTTCGGTATTGAACTGAAGCAGCGAAGAGTCGCCATCGGCACTTACCAGAAATACCCCTCCTCTTTCTGTTCCCAACCACTTTCTGTTTGCACCGTCAATGGCAATGGACATAATATTCTCACCACCAAGTAAAGGGTCAACAATATCCGACCCTGGTCTCGGAAGTGTGGGCTGTTGCCCGTCAGTATTTCCTTCAAATACTTCATCAGGATTGGTATAAAACACAGGACCAAAGTCGGTTCCGAGCCATATATTCCCTTCCAGATCCTTAGTAATGGAAAATACGTTGTTAACATAATCGCCATAGGCATTTTTTGGCTTCAACTTTACCCATGTGTCATCATCTGCATTCCCGGGAGTTCCATGTGCATTGTAAACAAGTGCTCCCTGTCCTTTCAATAAAACCAACCAGATATTATCATAGTCGTCAATCACAACATCTCCCAAAACTTCTGTTCCAATAACATTTTTTAAAGGAAAAGCTTTCCAATCACCGGCCTTCGTGAATACCGAAAGTGTGTTATTTACATAGGCATTGGCTATCCACAGATTCCCGTCACTGTCAAAGTCCATACCTGTAACCCGGGTGTAGGGGGCTCCTGAAATGGCGCTTTGCAGCGTACTGTTACTATCATCGTAATGCGAAACGATTGCTCCATTCTCATAAACAATTATGCCGGACCCATACGACCCTACATACACTTTTTCATTGTTGGCAGGATCAGTCTTTATAGCCATATAATCAAAGATGCCTGGATTCCGGTAAGTTGTCCATTCCTCGTCCGAAAAAATAAAATATTCGGCCTGGTTATAGAGGTTATCATACGACACATTTATTCCTCCTGCTGTCGCAAATAAACGGTTTCCAGCATAATGGAACGATTTTATCCGGCTGCTTAACGGCCCCTTCGGCATTATTTGATTGTAAAGCCCGTTCGGGTTAAGTTGTATAAGTCCGTTTCCAAAATCGCCAATCCACAAACTTCCTGATGCATCCGTTAGCGTTTGCCTGGGCTGGGATACTCCTATTTCGGGATATTGCCAGATAGTATTCTGTAACTGAAATTGCTTGTCGTATATTTTTACATTGATAGAGGTTGAAAGTATGATATTCCTATCCGAAAAACCAATATTATAAATATCGGTATTCTCTTCAATAGCCATCGTTTTCCAACTATTGCCCTGTAAATAGTATATGCTGTCTTTACCAGGATCAGGACTAGCATATATTGCATATAAAATTTCACTGTCGGTGGTAACCTGCCTGAATTCTTTATTGAAATTGGGTATTGAAGTAATGCGCACCCATCGGGAATAATCGACTAACAGCGGATCTGATTTTGATGCTTTATAAAGTCCCGATGCTGTGGCAGCAATAATTTCGTCTTTTAAAACAGTACAGGAATTTACTTTTATAAAGGACCCTTCGGATCCGAACATATAAGTGTCTTTTATCTCGTTCTTTTCGAGATCAAGCAGCAAAATACCAAATCCGCAACTTAAAGTAAGCCCGGTTGCCGTCAAACGTTATCTGCAGGATAGATTTGCCGGCTGTACATTGTTTTTTTCTTAAGATCGGAAATATTGATGATCTTCTTTTCTTTTATAAGGTCGATGTTTCCATTCTCGTAACCAATTATCAGTGTTTTATTTTCCTTAGAATAACCAATGGCGCTGATCCCAAAATCGGATAATCCGGTGATTTTGGAAAGTTTTTCAACACTGTTATCTTTCAATTATAGGAAAATAAACTTTCGCCGGTTGTAGCATAAACCTTATCGGGAGTAAGGGCAATCTGAAAAACATTGTTACATGGAAGATGCATACGCCATCCACCAACCGGAATCTGCGCCAACAAAACTGCCGGAATCATTAATAAAAAAAAGAACACCGGAAATCTTTTCATGGCTTGTGGAATTATCGTATGAGTAACGAACTACTATTCTAAAAATTATGATTATTGTGCAGGAATTCTTTTAATTTTTGAAAGGCTCTTGCTCGGTGACTGATTTTATTCTTTTCCGAAAGGGACATTTCTGCAAATGTATGGTCAAAACCGTCGGGAATAAATACCGGATCATAGCCAAACCCTTCGGAACCGCGCAGAACGGAAATAATTTTTCCATCGACAATACCTTCGAAAAGGTATTCTTTTCCTGCTGAAGAAATAAGGGCTATGACAGTCCTGAACCGTGCACTCCTGTCGTCCGACCGGGACAATGATTCAAGCAGTTTCCGTATATTGGCAAGTGATCGCTTTTGTTCCGAGCCAAAATCTGTTATACTACCGGCATACCTGGCCGAATATACTCCCGGGGCTCCGTTTAACGATTTTACTTCGAGCCCGGTATCATCGGCAAAACAACCTTTTTTAAATCTTGTATATATAAACCGGGCTTTCTCAAGTGCATTACCTTCAAGTGTATGTTGGTTCTCGGGAATATCATCTTCAAATGCGAGGTCCTTCAGACTGGTTAATTGAAACGAATCACCCAGTAAATGCTGAATCTCGGTAAGTTTATGGGTATTTTGGGTGGCAAATATAAGGTTCATACTTTATAGGTTAAACATAAAAAGAGGGTGTCTTGCTCAAAGACATCCTCTTTTCAAAAGTAACGATTTTTATATATTTCTCAACCTCCGGTAGTACTGAAACTACCAACCTTAGAAGGCCGGGGGTTAATACACATTACAGGAATCTGGGCAGTATTCGCAATTATTGTCTGTTCCGATGCCCCAATCATATAATCTGTAAAATTTATGGCTTTGGTAGTCATGATAAGCATTAGATCAGCATCAATTTTTTGCGAAAACTCAATTGTTTCCTGTGAAAAAGATTTTTTCTTTTCAGCAACAACAATTTCATAATCAAGTCCCTTTGCTACAAAGAATTTCTCAGTAAAAACAAGATTCTTTGATGTTTCTGTTACAAAACCTTTGTCGGAATGTTTCCTTTGAAATATATAGATTTTAGAATTGAAAAGTTTGGCAACATAATAAGCCCAGCCTATTTTTTCTTTTATTTTCTCTTTTAAAATCAACCGGGAAAACTATTTTAGAAATCCTGTCGGCTTTTGGTGGTTCCTGAACAACTATAAAAGGAACTTTTGAAGTTACTATTACCTTCAATGCCCAACTTCCTGTAAGGTGCTGCATCCCTTTTATTCCATGGGTTCCCATGATAACCAGCTCGGCAGGTAATTCGGAAGCTATTTCTCCTATGGTGGAAAAATACTTCCTTCACGAATCATCGTATTTGGCTGTACACCATACTTTTTAAATGTTCCTGGACCT
>JAAUTT010000067.1 GCA_012031335.1 Bacteroidales bacterium
GCCATTGCCGGCACGCGCACCATAAATAGATGCGGAAGCATCTTTTTAATATCGAAATATTCTCAATTTCGTTAGGATCAATCTGGTTGAAGGACTGCTCAACACCATCGACAATAACAAGCATATTACTGAAACCGCGGATACTGAGCGATGCATCGTCGTAGCCAGGCTCGCCGCTGCGATTAACAGCAATAAGTCCCGGAAGCCGTCCAACAAGTGTGTTAGTGGTATTTGCTACCGGCACCCGTTCAATTTTTTTACCGTCAAGGGTAGCAACCGAACCGGTTACATTCACTTTTTTCTGGGTTCCGTAACCTACAACCACAATTTCTTGCAATTGGGTAATATCGGGCACAAGCTTAATCTCAAAGCTATTTTGTCCGTTAACAGAAATACGTTCTGTATTATATCCAAGAAATGAAACCAATAATACTGATTCAGGCTTAGGAATATCAATATTAAATTTTCCATCACCATCCGAAATAGTGCCTACGGTTGTACCCTCAACAATTATATTTGCGCCAATAACAGGTTCTCCGGTACTGGCATCGGTTACGGTACCTGTAACTTTATTTTGCTGAAGAACAGATGGGATAAGCACCACTACATTGTTCGACATTACTTTATAAGTAATTCCGGAACTATTGAGTACCAAACCAAGAACTTCTTCAATGCCGGCATTTTCAGGTTCAGGCTTACAGGTTTGTTTAGGTCGCTAAAATCCTCATTATAAAAGAATCTTAGGTCGCTTTTCCTTTCAATTTCTTTCAGTAAATCACGCACAGTAACCTGACTGGCACTAAGGTCAAGCCTCTGGTTTTGTGAAAACAGTGAAGCATTTACGCTTACCACTGTAACCAAACTAATAATAATAGTGAGTTTCATTATAGTTAGTATTTTTTTTATTCCCCGATTTATAGAAAAGGAGAGCCGATATGAATTTTTTTTCATAATTTTGAAATGGTTAATTAAACACTTTTAAGGTGAGACCTCTCGCAAAGGCTCTCACAAAAACTTATTTGGGTTAAAGGGGGGACAGTTTGTCCCCTTTTTTATGGGCTGTTATTTCTTTTCATGGTAGCAGATTAAGTTTCAATTAGTAGGCATTTATTATTTTTTTTTAACCATAATACGTGAGAAATCTTTCTGTAAACCAGTATCAAATGTCCCAAACACTTCTCCTTTTCCAACCTTATACTTCAAGGGTGTAGTAAGCTTTAATATCTCGAGTACCTGTTCCAGTGTTTCGTTCCGGATTGTGCCTGTAAACCGATATTGTTTAAGATTTTCCGATTTAATATGGATATCGACATTATATTTACGGCCAAACAAAACAGCTAGGTTTTCAAGGTTTTCGGCTTCTATAATCCAATGACTATCTTTCCACGAAGTATATTTTTCGGTATTGGGAATGGAGTTAATCAATACCCCCTCGGATGCCAATGCTTTAATTGCAGGAACAGGTTCTCCTTTACTTCGTTTAGGTTCTTCAATCTTTGTGCCTGCGGAGCAGACATGGTTTTCGTCAACGGTAATGGACTGGCTCGGCTTTAATGTAAAATTGAAAGATCTTGAACTAGCTGTACTTCCATTAACTTGAATAACACCTTCAATGAGTATTGCAGTAACACTTTTGTCTTCGGGATAAGCCTTAACGTTGAAGGTTGTTCCCAGTGCCTTTACATTTAAACGTGAGGTTTGAACAACAAACGGTTTACGCTTATTACTTTTTACTTTGAAAAAAGCCTCCCCTTCAAGAGAGACCATCCTGTCCTTGTTATTGAAAGACTTTTTGTAAGAGAGTTTGCTGCCTGCATTTAACCAAACCATTGTACCATCGGGGAGCAGAATCTGCGATTTAGCTCCAAGCGGTGTAACCATTTCACAAATTTCATCGCTATTCTTGTTGTTGGTATTTATAAGCAAAGTGTATACTAATATCCCCGTAACCATTCCAACTATCAGTACAGCTGCAATATAGGCTATGCGTTTCATGGATGGGATAAAAAACAGGTTAGAATTGTTCGCTGTCGATTTATTGAATTGCTGATTGAGGCGAAAATTGAACATTTCCCACTTTTGTCCGGCATCGGTTTCGTACAAACCAAAAGTAACCGAACCTAACCATAAATTCCGGTATTCCTCAAAATAGTGAAGGTGTTTAATATCCTTGTTAATCCAATCCTGCAGGAGTCTTTCTTCGTCCAGAGAAAGTTCACCTTTCAGAAATTCTGCAATCTTGAACTGCCAATGTTCATTTGGTGTGAAATCTTTTTCCATAAAATGTTTTTCAGAAAGTATGACAACTTTTTTTCATATCCGGGTGACAAGTAACCCCGATTTTTTTTAAAAATATTTACATGATGTCCTTAATTTTTCCAAAGCCCTTAAAATTTGGGTTTTAACAGTATTTTTGGAAATATTAAGTCTGGTAGCAATTTGGGAGTAGGAAAGGTCTTCGTTTCGGTTAAGCAAAAATACAGACTTACATTGGTCGGGTAACCCATTGATGGTTTTATTGAGGCAATTTTCGAGTTCTGCTGTAGTAAGCTTTTCAATAATATCATCAGAAAAGTGGCTGAGAGCGATATCAGCATGAACACTCATGTCAACTGTAATTAACGTCTGCGCCTTTTCGGTTTTGCAACTTTTGATGTAATTGAGGCAATGATTATGCACGGAGCGGTACAGATAGGCTTTTGCCGAGGAATCTATGTTAATAGATGCTGCACTTTCCCAAAGCTTCAGGAATACCTCCTGGGCAATTTCTTCGGAAATAATATGGTTTTTAACAATAAATTTTGCGTATGCTGTAAGTGAAACAAAATATTTCCTGAACAAAAACTCGAACACCTTTCGGTCCCGGGAGCGAATACCTTCGGAAATCTCTAAATTAGTATAACTGAAGTTGCGCATCAATGTGCATTCAATTTTGAAGCTAAATTAATATTTTTGATCAAACGCAAAGTAATATCTTTTCGAATCGTTTTAAATAAACAGATCAAATGCCCAAATAAGAAGGAAAGCTGAAGAGGCAAAAAAAATAGCCCTGCATAAAATTAAAAAGGCGGAACTTTAAAGGGCCGCCTTTTTAATATGAAAGTAATATCTACACTACCCACAATCAATTTGAACCAAAGTTTTTAATAGTATTTTTTATACTCAATTGCCATTCATACACATCTTTTGTTAAAAAACGACATAGATTTTCTATTTGCAAAACAATATCATTAAGTCTCCAAATCTTTCAAAGCAGGTTCTGAGTTACCAACCCGGTTGTTTCAGTTGTTGAAACATCTTTTATCACCTTCACTTTGTCCTTTTTATTAAAAGCATAATGATCAACCAAACGATTAGGTAAGTAGATCCGCAAAAAGTAAAAATAATATTGTACCCAATAGAAATATCCCCAAATGCTTTATAGTAATCTAATAGAAATCCCACTAATATTGGAAATAATATCCCTCCTATGGCCCCTGACATGCCAGCTATTCCAACTACTGAACTTACCACTTGTTTGGGGAACATATCTGATGCAAGTGTAAATACATTCGTTGCCCATCCCTGGTGGACAGCAACTGCGAGGCTTAATATTGCAACTGCTACCCAAACATTAGTAACAAACTGAAGAGAAATAATACCAAGTTCTATTACTGCAAAAATAAGTAGTGCTTTCTGGCGGGCTTTAAGCGTAGCCATACCTCTCTTGATAAACCATGAAGAAAGGTATCCTCCACCAACACATCCTATGGTTGTGGCTGCATAAATAATCATCAACGGGATACTGGGCTTTGTCAAATCGATATGAAACCGTGATGTAAAATAGGATGGTAACCAAAATAGGAAAAACCAATATATCGGGTCTATCATGAATTTTCCGATAACAACAGCCCAGGTTTGAGGAAAAGAAAATAGTTTTATCCACTTTACGCTGAACTCTTTTTCTTTTTCTTTACCATTAGTATCAAAATCCTGCTCACGGGTAATCAACATTAGCTCCTGATCGGTTATCCGTTTTTGACGTGAGGGAACTTCGTACAGAATAAGCCATATTACAAGCCAGATAAATCCCAAAGCTCCGGTAATCCAAAAGACCTCTCTCCAGCCATATGCACTTAAAATATAGGGACAAAGTATAAGAGCCAAAACCACACCAACGCTTGTGCCGGCATTGAATATACCAGTTGCCAAAGCTCTTTCTTTTTTAGGGAACCATTCAGATACTGCTTTCATGGCAGCAGGGAAATTTCCGGCTTCACCAATTCCGAGACCAATACGGGCTAATGAGAATCCCCAGACACTCTTAGCCACAGCATGCAGCATCCCTGCAACACTCCAAATAACTACAGAAACAGAGTATCCAATCTTTGTGCCTACCAAATCAATAAAGCGTCCCAGCAACAACAGGCCAATAGCATAAGCAGCAGTGAAAGCCATTACAATATGGGCAAAATCGGTTTCGCTCCAGTTAAATTCGGCTTCCAGGGTAGGCTTTAACAATCCTATGACCTGCCTGTCCATATAGTTTATTGTAGTTGCAAAAAAGAGCATTGCAACTACAATCCAGCGATAATTTTTCATTTTCATTTCTTACTTCTGGTTTCTGAATTTTTCAATTATCTCTACAAAGCCAGTGAAATGTTTTTCAAGGGCATTCCAATCTTTGGCATTGAGTATACTTTTGTCGAACAATGGACTTCCGATACCAAAACCATCTGCACCAACCTCTAAAAAACTTTGCATGTTATTGAGACCTATACCTCCTGTTGGCATCATCCTCACTTTGTTTAATGGGGCTTTTACGTCTTTAATATAGTCTGCACCAAAATTTCCTGCCGGATATATCTTTACAATTGGGGCACCAAGTGTCCATGCCTTATATATTTCTGAAGGAGTGAAAGCCCCGGGGAATATAGGTATTTTCCTATCAACGCAGATGGTTATTACCTGGTCATTTATAATAGGCGTAACAATAAACCGAGCCCCGTAATCTAACGCGTTATTCAAATCAGATACGTTGCAAACTGTACCTGCCCCCACATTCAGAACACCCGAATATTCTTGGACGGCATACCGGATCAGCGCTTCAACATCAGGGGTATTCATCGTTACCTCTATGGTTGTTAACCCGGCTTTCGCATAAATCGGTAAAATATGTTTAAAATCTTCTATGCCGATTCCACGGACGATGCCCACAATTGGCATATTTTCAAATCGTTCCCATGAAAAGGAGGTTTCTTTTGTTGTACTTAGCATGATTTTTCTTTCTTTTTAATTTTCACCTGTTTACCCGTCCACTTCCATCGCCTTTCATCAGGTTCTCCACCTCAGCTACTGTTGAAAGGTTAAAATCGCCATAGATGGTATGTTTTAGGCAGGATGCGGCAGTGGCAAAATTCAGGGCTTTCTGGTCATCCTCAGGATAACTTAGTAATCCGTATATTAGTCCTCCCATAAACGAATCGCCCCCGCCTACACGGTCAACAATGTGTGTAATATCATAAGTAGGCGATTTGAATAGTCGGGTACCATCATATAATACACCTGCCCAGGTATTGTGATTGGCACTGATTGATCCCCTCAGCGTAATGACAACTTTCTTTGCCCGTGGAAATTTATTCATCATTTGCTCACAAACTGATTGGAACTGGTCTCCATCAACATTCCCCAATGTTTTAGTCACATCAAAATCTTCGGGCTTGATGCCGAATACGGTTTCCGCATCTTCCTCGTTGCCAAGGATAATGTCACTTTTCCCTACTAACTCAGGCATAACTTCACTTGCAGTTTTTCCATATTTCCAAAGATTTTTCCGATAGTTTAAATCGGTGGAAACAGTAACTCCAAGTTTATTCGCAACTTCAATGGCCTCGAGGCAAGCATCTGCGGCTCCTTGCGATAAAGCCGGGGTGATCCCTGTCCAATGAAACCAATCCGCATTTTTCAGTATCTCTTCCCAATTAATCATACCAGGGTTAATTTCAGAAATCGCTGAGTGAGCCCTGTCGTAAATCACCTTACTCGGCCGTGCTACTGCCCCTGTTTCCAAGTAATATATACCCAATCGTTCTCCACCGTAGATTACATTTCCGGTTTTCACTCCATACTTATGTAAATTCTTTAAACATGCATCTGCAATATCATTTTTGGGAAGACGGGTAACAAATTCTGCATCCATTCCGAAGTTGGCCAATGAAACAGCTACATTAGCTTCCCCTCCACAATAGGTTGCCAAAAACTCATTTGACTGGCTAAACCGCAGGTAGCCGGGTGCTGCCAGACGTAGCATGATTTCTCCAAACTTACAATCTTTTTCATCGTTTAAATCAATATTTATTTGAAGTTGTTATCTCTCTGTGGTTTTATAATTAAGCGGAAATCAATGAATATAAACTTCAAGCCAAATCACCTTCTGTTTCATATTGCTTTCCAGACCGACTTCAATGGTATTATATCCAGCATTAAGGATTTTGGCTCTTGCTTCAAATTGCATAACACGTTCTGCGACTTCGGTTAAGTTTTTTGCAACATGGATTTGATTCGTTTTGTCAATTGAGGAAACGGTATCTTTTAAAAGGTCGCCTAATTGATTTGCTTTAGTCCCATTCACAGATACATTAAAAACTGCATCATGAAAACCATTCAGGCTGTCGAGCCCTATCCTTACAATATATTTCCCTGTTACAGGTTTTGGGCCCGTATAAATCTCAAAAGTTGCTGTATTTTCTTTATCAATCAATCTGGGTAGTTTAGCTTCTATTTTCCCTGTATCAGGACTGGCAAAAGTTAGTACATGTATTCTTGGTTTCCCTCGTACAGTTTCCATTTTTCCCCCTTCGTTAATAATTACAGGCTTATCGTTGGATACCACCTTTTCCCCATCCTCATCAACAGTCCATTTGTCGATAACCCAATCGAAATGATTAAACAGATAAACAGCCCCGGCTCCTCTGGAATATGCATTGACAGCAAACGCACGCATGGTTTCAATTGAATTGTGCATCACTATAGTTCGCCAATCTTCAACACACCTGAAAGCCAAATCTGCCCCGGGAGCTATAATACAACTGCTGTTTGCCCCAATTTCAGCTTTCCAAGTTTCAACCGGAATATCCAGATTTGTTGGATACCAGTAGTTGCTGGGAATAATAATATCGACCAAACCATATTTTGCCCAGGCAACAGCATCCAAACCATATTTACGCCCAATTGCCGGAGTAACCGGAACCCGCACTGCAACCTGTATATTTTTGTCTTGTTTTTTTGATATTTCACGTATATCTCTCATAAATTCATTTAATAACTCTATACCATTTTCTTCTTCTCCTGGTTTGAAAAGATAAAATGTCCGCATCCAGTCAAGCTCAATTCCATCAACGTCATACTTCCCCAGAGCCTCTTCAATAAAAGCTTTATAATAGTCACGTACTTTTGCGTTTCCATAATCGAATGATTCTTGGGCGACAACCTCAATTCCGGATTTGTAAGCATTAATTTATTCAGGCGCGTTGGGTCTTCCCGATAGTGGTGGTCGTTCATTCGAAAAGACAACCATGGGGAAATTTTATTATCTCGGGTTCTTTGAATGCATATTTCAAATAGGTCTACCCCTTTTTTATGAACCTTCCAAAATTTTTTTGGCCAGTCGGTCATATCAGTCGATGGATTAGGAACATCCCAGTAAGGGGTCATTACTTCACTTTCATAGCATGATCTGAGGTAATTTACATTGAAAACAACTTGTTTACTTGGGTGTTGGCGTACTGGTCAATAAATTCATGCAAAGCGTAAATAGTCTGTTGAGCGCTTATCGAATCAATGTCGGCGCCCCATTTAGGGCAATTAACAAGGGCATCGGCAGGAAGATTAAGAATAATCCCTTGTGCTTCCTCATGATCTTTATCAATTTTGCGAACATCCCAACAGTAATAGAAACTTAAAGAACTAATTATTATTAAAATAGTTAAAAGCTTGGTTTTAAACCTTTTCATAGGTGTGATCATATTATAAAAATTGATTTTCCGAAAAGTTCTATACCTAAATTAATGGATAAAATTATTTTTATCCTTAAACTATACATTAATCAGTTAGTGCGATTTTAATAACGGTATTTCGCTTATCCGGCAATGGAAAAGTATGTTGTAAAGGCAATCCGAAATTCATAAACAGATCATCAGGAGCGACAAAAGGTTTATTGTCGCCGTTCCAGAATTTTGATAAAATCATTTCCGAACCGTCCGAAAGCAATGTTGCTGCCTTCACCTTACCTTTCATCTTTTTCAGGTAAAATTGGCCAATATTCATGTCGAGGATGTGTGCATAAAGCACATTGCCGTTTTGGGTGAACCAGCCCCACTCGGGTTTTGGATACTGCGATGGTCCGCACCCATAGATACTTTCGCTGTTGTAGTTCATCCAATCGCCAATTTCCCGCAGAATTCCGATTGACTGCTGGGGAATATTTCCACGGGCATCGGGGCCAACATTGAGCAAAAGGTTGCCGTTTTTACTGACACAGTTCACCAACGTGCGGATGATGTCGGTTGCCGATTTGTAGTTGTTATCCTTCATATATCCCCATGAAGTATTGAGTGTAATACACGATTCCCAAGGAATTGGCCTGCCGGATTGATCGAGCACTGTTTCTGAAGGTATAATCTGTTCAGGTCCTTCAAAATCCCCAGCATAAGGTTCCGGAGTCGGAGACTCCATATTACCCCCCAAACGGTTATCTATGATAATTCCTGGTTGGTGTTTGCGAACCATTTGAACCAGTTCAGTAGCTTTCCATTTTTCGCCCTGGTACTCGCCAAATGAATAATCAAACCAAAGAATATCGATTTTTCCGTAGTTGGTCACCAATTCTTCAACCTGTTTGTGCATGTAATCAACATAGCTATCCCAATTGTATTTTTTCTTATCCCACTCAGGTTTGCCGGCCATTGGGTGGTTTCCAACATTTGGATAGTCAGCGTGGTGCCAGTCTATCAGCGAATAATAAAGTCCACGTGGATTCCTTCGGCCCTGAATGCCTCGACAAATTCGCGAACCAGGTCTCGTTTAGCAGGTGTTTTGGTGGCTTTATAATCGGTGTATTTACTGTCGAAGAGGCAAAACCCATCGTGATGTTTGGCCGTTAAAACAGCATACTTCATCCCGGCTTGTTTGGCAATTTTGGCCCATTCGCGTGGATTATAATCAACCGGATTAAACATGTCAACATAATTCTGATAATCCTCAAGGGGCATTCGCTCTTGATTGCGAACCCATTCGCCCCGCGCCGGAATGGCATAAACACCCCAATGGATGAACATCCCAAAACGGGCTTCGCGGAACCATTCGGTGCGCTGCTGACGTTGGTCATAGGCATTTTGTGAAGACAAATTTTGCCCTATGAATGAACTAATTAATAAGAATAGAATACAAACTTTCATGCTATTTTCTTTTAACAAATATTGAATTTCTATTTATGGATATTATGTATGAAGTATCTAATGGATTTTTATCTTTTTTTTTCAATATAAACTTCAACCCAAACTATTTTTTGGCTCAATTTACCATTATTCATGACCTGGATGGAATTATACCCGTTTAAAGTATTTGTGTGGTTTGCTTTAAATTGAAGTACCCTTGCCCCCTAATTCTGAAACATGCTCAACTTTTTTTGAAGAATAAGAATCATACACATAATCAGGGTCTCTGCTCATATCCGCTATTTGATTTGTGCTTTCGTTGTTGAGTGTAACTGTAAAATCGGCTGTATCAAAACCCTTTAAGTTGTCTAAAATAATGCGAATCACATACTCATTCTTTTTATTAACCGGGCCTGTATAAATTTTAAAATTTACTGTTTCTTCGGGTTTAAGGCTAACGGGCAAGTGCCAATCCTCAATTTTTGAATGTATCCCTGCCTGATGAGAGGAAAGAATATGTCGGCGTGGTTTACTTAAACAAGTTGAATAATCACCTCCTTCAGTCAACATTGTATTAAATTCATTAACCATTTTTACAGTACCATCTTCCTCAATTTTTTCTGGTTGAAATCGGAGGCGTTAAAAAAATTATACAGATAAATCCCGTCTCCCCCACGAAAACAGGCATTTACAGTAATTGCCCGTAACCCTTCAGCTGTTTGACTTAACCGGTTGCCTGTTCCCCATGATGTTTCGTATTCGAAGTAACTGGTTCCGGGTAAAAACATAATTTCATGGCCTTTGCCAATTTTGTCTTTCCAGACTTCAACCGGAATATCATTGTCATAAGAATCAAAATTCGTAGGCATAATCGCATCCACATATCCTTTCTGTGCCCAATAAACCGGATTGAGTTTCCATTTTATCGCATCTTCCGGTAAGGAAGGAACGCGTACTGCAATTTTTATATCATGTTTTTTTTCAGTTTCCTTTTGATCAACAAGAATTCTCAAGTCGTTCATGAAAATATTCATTGCTTCAACAGATCCGTAATCCCCGGGGTTCTCAAAAGATCTAACTCAATACCATCCACATCATATCTATCCAAGGATTCATTAATTAAGTCCAAAAAATGATTTCTTATTTCTGGTTTGTCATAGTTAAAAAAACTTTTTGGTCTGAATTCTTCATTACCGAGTAAAAATGTGTTGACTTTTCGCGGTTCATTAAAATAATGGTGATCATTCATTCTGAAAGAAAGCCAAGGGGCGATTTGTTTTTCTCTACAATCTTGGATCGCTAAATCGAAAACATCAACCCCTTTTTTTGTTCAGTTGCCAAAAAGCAGCTTGCCACCCACTTATCAGAATCAGGATTTGGAAACGTCCCAGTATGTATCCCACACTTTGCTGTCGTAGCAAACCCGTTGGTAGTTTACATTGAAAAGTATAGCTTTTACGTTTGTATTTGCATACGAATTAATATATGCTTCAATGGTTTGCTCAATTTGATCTTTAGATAAGTCGGCAATATTCCCAGGCCAGGGAGCGCAGTTAATTATTCCATCGGGTGGCATATTCAAAAATATTCCACCAAAATGCTCCTTTTATTATTTAATTCACATGATATAATTGCTCCCGAAATAATTACAATAATATAAAGCAATTTTATAGATATTTTATTGATAGCTTAATTTCATTTACTTTCAATTT
>JAAUTT010000068.1 GCA_012031335.1 Bacteroidales bacterium
GGGCGATATGACTATCATTTTGGCTTCCATTTGGCGGAGCAATGCTTGTTCTTAGCCTCATTTTGTTTGTTTCCCGAAAATCGGGGGCACACTGAGTGTGTTAATAATGGGTGTGATGATTGGTTACCTCTCCAACTCCATTGTTGGTGTGCTTAAATATTACAGCCTCGAAAAAGATGTCCATAACTATGTAATATGGGGGTTGGGAAGTTTTGGCCGGTTGTCGCTCGACAGGGCAATTATCTTTTCGCTTGTAACCATTCCGGCTTCTTTTCTTTGCCTGTTTTTGAGCAAACCGCTCGATTTAATGGCCTTGGGCGATAATTACGCACGTAACCTGGGGCTGAATATCAGGCGTTCGCGCAACATCATTATTCTTGTTTCGGGTTTATTAACGGCATTGGTAACTGCATTTTGTGGCCCAATCGTTTTTATAGGGATGGCAGTTCCTCATTTGGCAAAGATGGTTTCAGGAACATCAAATCACCTGCGGTTAATTTTGAACACCTGTGTTATTGGCGGAGCAACGGCCTTGCTGTGCAACCTTGCAGCCCGTCTTCCAGGCATGGAAGGTGAACTGCCTATAAATTCGGTAACCGCATTTGTGGGAGCACCAGTGGTTATTTCAGTGATTTGGAAACGAAGAAAAGAAAACTTAATGGATCGCTGATGAATACAAGGTATTTGAAATTTAATAATTTATCCGTTGGCTATGGACATAAGTCCAAAGCCAAAATTGTAGCGCAAAACCTTAGTGCAACCATACACTCAGGTGAACTGGTCTGTTTGCTTGGGGCTAATGGTACTGGGAAAAGTACCTTATTGCGGACTTTATGCGGGTTTCAGCCCTTTTTTGAAGGAGAGGTTAACCTTATGGAAAAGGATCTCCAGCGTATGGATGAGAAAGAGATTTCGTTTTACCTGAGCGTTGTACTCACCGATAGGGTCATTGTTCCCAATGCCACCGTAAGGGAACTGGTAGCTTATGGACGAAGCCCACATACAGGCATTCTGGGAAGATTGGATACGGAAGATCATAAGCTTATTGTACAATCTATGGAACAATGCGGCATCCTACATAAGAGCGACGAACTTTTGTCGAACCTGAGCGATGGTGAACGACAAAAGCATTTATAGCCAAAGCACTGGCGCAAAACACGCCAATTATCATACTCGACGAACCAACTGCCTTTCTCGACTTACCAGCAAGGGTTGAAGTGCTTCAACTCTTAAGAAAGGTAGCATCCGATTCGGGCAAAGCTATTTTACTTTCAACCCACGATCTTGACCTTGCCTTGCAAATGGCCGACAAATTGTGGCTCCTGAAACCCGGAGGCCCTCTGGTTGATGGCTCTCCTGAAGATTTGTTACTAAATAATGCTTTTCAGGACATGTTTCAGAAACAAGGAATCGTTTTTGATGTTCGCACTGGCCTGTTTCGGGTGGAATACCCATATTGGAATGAATTACCAGTAAAAGGTCATGGCTTCGAATATGTTTTGCTGCGAAGGGCATTTGCGCGGAAAGGGATAAAAACCATTCCACATGAGACCGGTTGCAAAACCTGGATTGATATAACCCCCGGTAGAGATGAGCCCTTTCTTTTATACAAGAATAATGTACTGTCCGAGGCCGGTAACTCGGTTGAGAAGATTGTATTTACAACATTAAATTACCTTCAAAACCATTGCAATGAAACCTGTCAGAATTAAAAACCCGGTAATGTTTGTCGGCACAGGTTCCGACGTAGGCAAAAGCATTTTAACCGCTGGCTTTTGTCGTATATTTTTACAGGATGGTTATCAACCGGCTCCATTTAAATCGCAGAACATGTCGCTCAATAGTTTTGTAACTGCCGATGGAGGCGAAATTGGCCGTGCCCAGGCAGTTCAGGCGGAAGCATGCAGGTTGAAATGCTCTACCGACATGAACCCGGTGCTTTTAAAACCAAGCTCGGATAAAACATCACAGGTAATTCTCAATGGCAAGGTGCTTGGCAATTACCCTGCCGGAAGCTATTTTAACGGCGACCTAAAGCAGCAACTGTTCGGAGAGGCTATGAAGGCCTTTGAACGTTTGGCAGATAACCATTATCCTGTTGTTATTGAAGGCGCTGGCAGCATATCGGAGCTAAACTTGAAGCAAAACGATATTGCCAATATGCGGGTGGCTCTGGCTACCAACGCATCCACCTTTTTAATTGCCGACATAGAACGGGGTGGAGTATTCGGAAGCATTTATGGTTCTGTTGAATTACTTGAACCCGAAGAACGCAAAAGAATAAAAGGAATTTTTATCAATAAATTCAGAGGCGATATAAGCTTATTTGATGAGGGAAGAAAAATTATCGAAAAACTTACAGGAATTCCGGTTTTGGGAGTAATCCCCACTTTTAACCGTATACGCATTGAGGCAGAAGATTCGGTATCGTTGGAGCGAAAAGCAACGTTTGCGGATGACCATAAAATCAATGTTGTAGTGATTCTATTACACCGGCTTTCCAACTTCACCGATTTCGACTGTCTGGAACGCGATGAGCGCGTTCACCTTTTTTATAGCAACAATAAAGAAGAGATCCGAAAAGCTGATATTATCATTATTCCCGGTTCAAAGAATACCATTTCCGATTTGATTGAACTCCGAAGAAACGGAGTTGCCGCGGAGATAAGCCAATTGGCCGTCAGGTAAACGGTAATAGGTATTTGCGGAGGCTACCAGATGATGGGTCATCGAGTGGAAGACCCTTATCATACGGAGAGCGAAGTGGAATCGGTACCAGGATTGGGGATACTACCGGTAACAACCATAATGGCCAGGGAGAAAGAAACCAGACAAACTTCCTTTTACTTTAAAGATATCCCCGAATTATGCACTGGTTACGAAATACACATGGGCAGAACCATAGCGGAAGGAAATACCGGATTTGTAAATACTACATCTGAAGGTCAAAAAGAAGGATACCTGTTAAACGAAAATGTTTGGGGAACTTATATGCATGGGATTTTGGATAACCCTGTGGTGATAAACGATATGCTCAAACCCTTTACCGACAAATTAGGACAAAGTATTAATTATGAGGAATTCAAACAACTCGAATACGATAAGCTTGCCAAACATTTGAGAGAAAACGTGGACATGGATAAATTCTATAAAATTATATCGGAATGATATACGGACACGGCGACGATATCTATAATTATCCCGATATAAAGGTGAACTTCAGCTCGAATGTTAACCCGGCAGGAGCTCAGGACAGCTTATTGGATCATCTTGCTGAAAAATTGCCCGGTATAAAAGCATACCCACAGCCAATGGCAGAAAATCTTGGCCAGGCCATTGGTAACATTAACCAGATTTCATCCGACAATGTTCTGGTTACCAATGGTGCTGTGGAGGCTTTTTATCTGGTAGCTTCCATGATGGCAAACAGCCATTCGTTAATTTACACACCATCTTTTGCCGAATATGAGGATGCTTGCAAAATATACCATCATCAAATTGAGTTCCGCTCCAACTGTAAGCTTACTTCCGGCGAATCTGTTAACAGTTTTGATGTGGTATGGATATGCAATCCTAACAATCCGGACGGAAGATTATTGGAAGCTTCATTCTTATTAAAACTGATAGAAAAAAATCAGCATACGCTTTTTGTACTGGACGAAGCATATATTGAGTTTGTAGCCAACCCTCAATCGCTACTGAAAGAGGCGTGTGTACTTAGAAACCTCATTGTAATCCGCTCCCTTACAAAGAAATTTGCTATCCCTGGATTACGATTGGGTTACCTTGTAGCCAATACAGAATGCATAAACACTATAAAGCAAAGGCTTATGCCCTGGCGAATAAACTCTTTGGCCATTGAAGCCGGGTTGTTTTGTTTATCAGAAAAAGACACTTCCAACTTCTCCCTGGCCAAATGGTTGCAGGAATCCAAAAGATTGCAGAAAGAAATTGATGCAATGCCCAATTTCAAAGCCATACTATCCGACACAACCTTTTTCCTTGTAAAAAGCAAGTTCAAAGCTTCGCTTGTGAAGCAACACTTGGCTTTGAATTTTGGATTGCTGGTTCGCGATGCATCCAATTTCAGAGGGCTGGATGAATATCATTTTCGTATTTCGGTTCGGTCTGAAAATGAAAACCAGTTATTAATTAATGCTTTGAAAACATGGGAATAAACGTCCACATTATCGCATTAATTGCTGCCTGTTTACTCGATAAGCTATTGGGAGACCCACGCTGGTTGCCTCACCCCGTGATTTGGTTCGGAAATATGATTTCAATTTTTGAAAAGAGGCTAAACCTTGGTAACAAGAGAATCCTAAAAGGTGCATTCACTGCCATTTTTCTGATTGCAATAGTCTTTGCCTTCTTTTCAGTTCTAATGTATTATGCTTATAGCTTCCATATAATCGTTGGGTTATTTTTTGAAACCCTCTTTCTGTTTTTCGGACTGGCGGGTACAACCCTGATAAAAGAAGGGAAAGCTGTTTTTGAAAAGCTAAAAATAAGTCTGGATGATGGACGGAAACAGGTTTCGCGAATAGTTGGCCGCGATACTTCTCAGTTAAGCGTCGACCAGGTAAAAGCAGCCACCCTCGAAACCCTCGCTGAAAACCTGAGTGATGGGGTTATAGCACCTCTTTTCTGGTATTTTGTAGCCGGTATTCCTGGTATAATGGTTTACAAAATGGTGAATACCCTCGATTCCATGATCGGATATAAAAATGAGCGGTATTATCTTTTTGGAAGATTTGCCGCCAGGATTGACGATTTTGCCAACTATATTCCGGCTCGTTTAACCGCCCTGCTGATGGTGGTTTGCAGCGGCAGTTCCCGTGCCTTCTCTTTCATTTTCAGGTATGGAAAAGCACACAGCAGTCCCAATGCAGGGTATCCCGAAGCAGCGCTTGCAGGAATATTGAATGTGCGCTTCGGTGGGCCAAACTCATACTTTGGGAAAATAGTAGAGAAGCCTTTTATTGGTATGAATAACCGGTCGTTTAACGATAATGACTTAAATACATCTGTCCGGATCAATCGCTTGGTTGAAGGATGTATGGTACTCATCCTGGTTATTTTGATGTATTTGAGTGTATGTCCAGTTTTCTTTAGAATTATTTAATACATATTATATGAACGCGTTAAAAGACCTTGAAATCAAATCTATTCAACATGCAGATATGGAAGAGGCACTGCAATACAAATTAGATCAAAAAACAAAGCCGGTGGGCTCGCTTGGCCGCATGGAAGAATTAGCCATGCAGATTGGGTTAATACAAAAAACAACCCAACCCATATTAAAGAACCCTGTCATGTTAACAGTAGCAGCCGATCATGGAATTGCTGAAGAAGGCGTTAGTCCTGTTCCTGTAGAAATAACCTGGCAACAGGTATTGAATTTTCTAAATGGCGGAGGAGGAATTGGCTTGTTTTGCAAACATTATGGATTTGATCTCTATGTTGTTGATGCAGGTGTCAATTATGATTTTGTTCCTCACGAAAGGCTGATCAGTAAGAAAGTTAGAAAAGGCAGCCGCAATTTTTTAAAGGAACCGGCTATGACTCTGGAAGAATGCAATGCTGCCATCCAGAACGGAAGAGATATTGTTGCTGCTTTTGCTCAAAAAGGTTCTAACGTAATCGGTTTTGGCGAGATGGGAATAGCCAATAGCTCCCCGGCAACCATCCTGCTGGCTTTATATGCAGGACTTTCCATCGAAGATTGTACTGGCCCCGGATGCGGTTTGGACTCCAATGGCGTAAAACAAAAAGCCCGTATTTTGCAAATGTCGGTTGACAAACATGGTATCCCTGCAAAAGCCGAAGAAGTATTGGCTACCTATGGAGGCCTTGAAATTGCTACCATTGCCGGAGGGATGCTGGAAGCTGCTAGGCAACGGATGTTGATTATCGTGGATGGTTTTATTACTACTTCAGCTTTTATGGCAGCTTATGCCATTAACCCTTTGGTGAAGGAATATGCTGTATTTGCCCATCAATCTGGAGAACAGGGCCACCGGAAAATGCTCGAACACATTGGAAGTAAAGCCTTGCTGGATTTAGGATTACGCCTTGGCGAAGGCACTGGGGCTGCGGTTGTTTATCCGATTCTCGAAGGCAGTGTTGCTATGCTGAACCAAATGACATCTTTTGCCGAAACCGAAGTTTTTAATATTACTGAATAATATGTTACTGCGGGAATTGAAAATTATAGGGGCAGCTCTTTTGTACTTTACCCGGTTGCCCATTCCATTTAGGATTTCGTACAACAAGGAACATCAGAATTTAAACCTGACCTGGTTGCCATTGATTGGTATTGTAATTGGCAGTCTGGGAGCGCTGTTGTTTTATTCCGCGTTTTTATTATTCCCGCAAAACATTGCCATTTTACTCGCAATTGCATGTATGGTTCTTTTAACCGGTGCTTTCCACGAGGATGGCTTTGCCGATGTTTGCGATGCTTTTGGTGGTGGCTACACCAGGGAACAGCGGCTTATCATAATGAAAGATTCCAGGGTAGGCTCGTATGCTGTGATCGGACTAATCTTGCTTTTGCTGGCAAGCTGGTTGTGTTTACTGAGTTAAATCCGAGGTCTATTGGAGTTGTTTTAATTGCATCGCAAGCCATAAGCCGCTGGCCATTACTTCTTGTAACCAGAATATGGAAATATGCTCGAAGCGAAAGTAATTCCAAATCCATTGACGCATCCAAACCCGTTTCAGTATTCAGGATTCTTCTTGCATTTCTGACAACAGTAATACCATTTTTCTTTTTCCAATCCTGGATGTTTTTTTTGGCATTTCCAATATTAATTGTCTTTACGCTTTTGGCCGGTTTGTGGTTTAGCAAACGTATCGGAGGATATACAGGCGATTGCCTGGGAGCCATTCAGCAAATAAATGAATTGGTTTTTCTGCTGTTTTGCCTGGGGGTGTTTCATTCCGATAATTTAAATATTTAATATGGAAACCAACAGCACTAAATTTATCTACCTTTTCCGGCACCCCGAGACAATGGTTTCCAAGGGGGTTTGCTATGGCAATTCTGAAGTACTTCCTGATGGGGAACAACTTCGGATTTCCGTGGAAAAAATTAAGACGGTTTTGAATGGAACAGTACCCGATGTTGTTTATTCCAGCCCACTTACCCGGTGTTGCAAATTAGCGGAGGCCTTGGCAGGTGGAATAGAAGTTACAGTAGATGATCTGATTCGGGAAATTGACTTTGGAAAATGGGAAATGTTACCCTGGGAGGCTATTCCTGAAAATGAGAAAGAAGCCTGGGGATTGGATTTTATTAACAACAAGGTACATGGTGGGGAGAATTTTTACGATGTTCAAAATCGGGTAATCCAATTCCTGGAAAAAATTGTGAAAACCAACAAAAAAACCATATTTGCCATAACACATGCCGGATTGCTTAGGGCTTTGCTGGCTCACCTGCTGGAGGCTTCGCCAAGCAAAATATTTGCTGTCGAAATAGATTACGGTAACGGCATCCTCATTAAATGGGACAATGCGGAATATTACAAAATAAAATTCCTTTAAATGACAAACTTACATTTGATTACAGGAGGTCAACGATCCGGGAAAAGCCGGTACGCGCAAATGTTGGCCTTAAAGAAATCGAAAAGGCCTGTTTACCTGGCTACAGCCCGCATTTGGGATGACGATTTTAAAGAAAGAGTTAACCGGCACAAAGATGACAGAGGAGAAAACTGGGAATCCATTGAAATCCCTGTTTCCATTTCAGAAGCTAAGATAGCTGGCAAAGTAGTTCTTTTAGACTGTATAACTCTTTGGCTTACAAACTTCTTTTTTGATTTTCAAAAACTAACGGTAGATGAGATATTGCAAATGGCAATAACAGAATTTGATAAATTTATTCTGTCAGAAGCAGATTTATTGGTGGTAACCAATGAAATTGGATTGGGCGGACATGGTGAAAATGAGACTGCCAGGAAATTCACAGACCTTCAGGGGTGGATGAATCAATATATTGCATCAAAAGCAAATGAAGTAACATTGATGGTGTCAGGTATACCATTAAAAATAAAATAGTTATGGCGATAACGACAAAAACCGGTGATGCCGGACAAACTTCTCTTTTTGGAGGCAGTCGCGTGGATAAAGATCACATTCGTGTAGAATGCAATGGCCTGATAGATGAAGCAAATTCCAGAATAGGTCTGCTTATTGCCGAATTGGAAGAAAATCATACCTGGAGAAAAGGACTAACAGGCATACAGCAAAATTTTATGCTCATTATGTCGCATATTGCCACACCAGCTGATTGCTCCAAACCTAACAACAAGCCACATCCTGAGAAATGTATTGAGGTGTGTGAAGCCTGGATAGCCGAATTAACAAAAACTTAAAAGACGAAAAACTTGCTTTTGTATTACCAGGAGGTAATAAAGTAGCGGCATTGTGCCATCTGGTTCGCACCGCCATTCGCACCGCAGAAAGAAAAATGATCACGCTTCATAAAACGGAACCTGTTCCTTCTTATGTTTTGCAATATTTTAACCGGTTGAGCGATCTTTTTTACCTGTTGGCTATGGTTGAACTTAAAGGAAAAAACATTCGGCCTGATAAATTTATGTTGTTCCCGTCTCAAAAAAGTAAACCATGAGTGCATCGGTCAAACAGGCTTTTCTGGTGGCAGCACCTCACAGCAACTCGGGTAAAACATTGATTACCCTTGGTTTGATTAAATCGCTATGTAATAAGGGCCTTGTGGTTCAACCATATAAATGCGGCCCTGATTATATTGATCCGATGCACCATAAAGCCGTTTCGGGAAAACCATCATACAACCTGGACACCTGGATGGAGGATGCCGCGAATGTAAAAACGCTTTTCGAACAGCAGCTGGAACATGCTGATGTAGCAATTGTGGAGGGTGTAATGGGTCTTTTTGACGGAGCGGCCAAAAGCAAAGGTAGTTCTGCCGAAATTGCCAAGCTATTGTCAATCCCCCGTAATTCTCGTGGTTGATGCCTCCAGTATGGCTTATTCGGCAGCACCTTTATTGTTCGGATTTAAGAATTTTGACCCGACTATAAACATTGCTGGTGTAATATTTAATAAAACAGGAAGCATCTCGCACATTCGTATGCTTGAAGAAAGCGCCAGCGATGCCGGGTTGGATATGTTGGGATATATTCCTCGCGATAGCCGTTTGAGCCTTGAATCGCGACACCTTGGCTTACACTTGCCAGGCGAAAACAAAAGCATAGAGGTTGTAGAAGCAGCAGCCCAATTGATTGATAAACACATTGACATTAACCGATTATTGAGTACATGCCGTATTCAAATATCAAAACAATCAGGAAATCAAGCACCCAAGCAAGAAAGACAATTAGTAATAGCCATAGCCTTTGATAATGCTTTTAATTTTACTTATCAGGCCAATTTGGATGCGTTGGGTGAGATAGGGAATCTAATATATTTCAGTCCGTTGGAAGATAAAACCGTTCCCGAGGCTGACATTATATGGCTACCTGGTGGTTACCCGGAATTGTTTGCCGAAAAACTTTCTAAAAACCACTCCATGTTGATGAGTATAAAGAAATTTGTAGAAACCGGAAAATCCGTTGTGGCAGAATGTGGAGGGATGATGTATCTGGGTAAATCAATTATAGATAAAAACGGTGTTGTTTTTTCAATGGCCGGAGTTTTTGATTTTTCAACATCGTTTCAAAACATGAAGCTGCGTTTGGGATACAGGGAGGTTCTTTTAAAAAATCAAATCCTCAAAGGCCACGAATTTCATTATTCTCATCTGGTTGAGAATATTGAAGAAATAAACCATCATGAGGTTAGAACTGCCCGAGGCGACAGCGTTGAAATGCCAATCTTTCGGTACAAAAACTGCTGGGCCTCCTACATGCACCTCTATTTGGGTAACACCTTCAGCATGTCAAACTTTCTAAAATCACTTACACACCATGAATAAAAAAGGAACAATAACCGCCGTAGGATTAGGGCCAGGGGATGCCGAATTGCTTACCCTTAAAGGTTATAAAGCCTTGCAAAATGCCGGGGTCATCTTTTATCCGGCCAGCGCGGTCACAGAAGAGGGAGTATCCTCATTCTCCTTGTCCATATTAGACCAATTGCAGCTTCGGGTAAGGGTTGAACCTTTGCATATCCCCATGAAATCAAAAGAAAGGGAACAATATTATAAAGAGGCTTTTGAAAAAATAAAAAAGGAATACGATGCAGGAAGCAATGTTGTTATTGTAAGCGAAGGCGACATTTTGTTTTACAGTACCTTTGGCTATTTATGGAAATATATCCAGGATGCTGGTTTGCCATGCACCTTAATTCCGGGTATTCCTGCCTTTATTGCAGGTGGCAGCTTGGGAAGCCAGCCCTTGGTAGAAGGAACAAACCCACTGCTGGTTATCTCTTGTCCCGACAGTTTTGAAGATATTTCTACTCAAATAACATCCAATCATAGCCTGGTTATAATGAAACTAAGCAAATTAACGGATTGGGGTACTTTTTTGGAAAACTTGAAAAGCCTTTTCATATATTGTGGAAAGGGTCGGTCTGGAAACCCAATTTGTAACGAACAATGCTTTCCCGACTTGGCTTTCCGGAGGGTTCCTTACTTTTCACTATTACTAATATATGGATAATTCAAAACACATGAAGATATACAGCATTGGCATTGGGCCTGGCGATAAATCGTTAATGACACCTCAGGCAGTTTCTGCTTTGTCAGATTCAGAGGTGATTGTTGCTTATACGCCATACATGGACTACATTTCCGACATAGTGGAAGGAAAAGAAGTGATTAATACAGGGATGAAAAAAGAGCGAGAGCGTGCCGCCCAGGCATTTGCCGAAGCAGAGAAAGGGAAAACCGTATCGGTTATCAGTAGTGGCGACTCGGGCGTGTATGGCATGGCTCCTTTGCTTTGGGAAATGAAACAGGAACTTGGTTCGGATATTGAGATTGAAGTGATTCCAGGCATCAGCGCCATGTTTGATGCTGCGGCCAAACTCGGGGCGC
>JAAUTT010000069.1 GCA_012031335.1 Bacteroidales bacterium
AATAGGTTTACCCTTGGGCAATTTTACTGTACTGCCTGTAGCAAAAAGATAAATTCTTTTATTACTAATACCCATTCCGTTCAGGAAAAGATCCTCTTTACCGGTATATTTAAGGAAATAGAGATCGACACTACTGATCCGAAGGATAAAAATATTTCCATGGAGTTTTTCGGTGCGGATATGTTTTCCTTGTTCAGGTTTTGATTCCTGATCGTTTATGAGCATTATTGCCGGATTGTCCAATTGTTCCGGCTGGGTTTTTACAACGAAATCCTCAATTGACCTGAATTCTTCTTTTGAAAGGTTAAAAACCTCGGCTACAGTATTTATAATTGCCATGCGTTGATCGGTAAATTTCCTGTCGGCATTTACCAGCTCAAAAAGGCGCACGAGAACTACTACTTTTTGTTCCTGTGTAAGGGTTTTGTTAATCTTTTTACAAATACCAAGAATACGAACCGAATCTTTTACAGAGGTTAATTTCTTTTTATTATCCTCCGTGTTTTCGTCGGTTTTGGTTAATCCTGCATAGTCGTCGAAAAGTGTTAGATATTCTTGCGCAGTTTCGTCGTTTAACTGCAGGGTGAGGAAGTTTTTAACAAATCCCTTTCGCCATGCACAACCCCTTCATCCTGTTTTGCTATTATGGCAAACAGTTGCATCAGCGCTTTCAGAATTTCCTCACTCATAGTTTAAGAATAAAAGTTAGGTGATATTGGGTTATGTGTTTCAGGCGTAGCTGATTTGTTCAAATGGAACATCTACAATATCGGCATATTCTTCACCAGCTTCTTTCATATCTTCATCATCTTCAGAATAATGCCATTTAACAAGCACTTCCTTGCCGGTTTTTGCCAGATCTTCCATTTTCATAAGGATATCGAGCAATAATTTTGAAGAGGCCGTGTTGAAATAGACCAGTTTAAAATTGAATATGGTTTTTGGGTTTGGCGACTGGTTGTATTTATCCAGCCATTCCAGTATTGGTCCGTAGAAGGAAGCTACATCCTCGGGGAGGGACCGTCCGGCAATTTCAAATGCATTTGATGCTGCATCGAGCGTAACTGATGGGGTATCTTCGGTACCTTTTTATTTTAATAACATCCATATTATTATCTTTTAATTGTTTCTCGAAATAGTTGAAGTTAATAAAAAGAATGAGGTGTCTTCGTTGATAGGAAGAAAATGATAATCAAGGTTACGACCGGTTTTTCTTTTAATATCAATAAATCCGAGGCCGGCACCACCTTTGTCCGAAGGCGACCTTCCTTGATCTGTTTTTTATAGAGTTCGGTAAGTTCATCTTTATCCAGGCTGTTAACCTGTTCCAGCAGACCTTTCAAAACAGGAATTTTAGTATTTTCAACAGTGTTTCCGGTGGTTACCGAATATTCTTCTTCGCCTTTGGCGACGAGGAATATGCCCCTGCCTGAAAAGATATAATCATTGGTTCCATAATCATCAGCATGTTTGCTAATATTTTGCAAGCATTCCACCATTACATGAAATACTTTTTTCTGTACGGTATTAGATTCCTCCTCCTTTGCCATATTGGATTCGGTAAGTGAAGTAAAAGCCTTGGTAATCTGGTGTGTTATTTCTCCTTCATAAACAAGACTGATTTCATGTTTCTTCATCGATTTGTAAAAATCGTAGACAAATTCAAGGAAGCTAACGTTATCCTTTTTTTCTTCTTTGTTCATATTCAGTTTTAGTTTTAGGTTTAGCTTTTTTAAAATTCAATACCAATAAGTAATACGTCATCTATTTGTTTACTGTTTCCCTTCCAGTCCCAGTAATCTTTTTCGAATAAATCGTAATATTGTTGCATATTGAATGAATTATTATTTACAATTTGTTCTCTTATTCGTCCAGGCGAATATTTTTTGTCGTTTGGACCACCCAATTGATCGGGCAAACCATCGGAGAAAAAGAATATTTTATCACCTTTTTCAAACGGAATTACATAGTTTGTAAAATTATTTTCCGGTTTATTACCGAGCGGTATACCACCAATAGCCTTGCGATCACCCTTATATTCGGTCAACTCTGCACCCCTTAAAAAGTAAAGAGGTCTGTGAGCACCGCAATATTGCAGTTCATTCTTTTTGAAATTAATCCGGCAAAGAGCAATATCCATTCCATCGCGGCCCTGTGCATCGTCTCTGTTCTGTTTCAAAGTAGTACGAACACCGTTATGCAGCAGATCGCAAACTTCCGAAGCAGTGTATTCCCGGTCGTGGTCCACAATGTTATTCAGAATAAAATAGCCGATGAATGAAAGCAGGGCTCCGGGCACCCCATGACCGGTACAGTCCACTGCTGCTATATAAATTGTATCGTGTTGGAGGAAGAACCAGGGGAAGTCTCCGCTTACAACATCGCGGGGTTTGTAAGGATAAACGACTCGGGCAGATATTCGCGTATAAAACCAGTATCGGGAAGTATTGCCGATTGTATGCGTTGGGCATAATTGATACTGTCTTCAATTTTTCTGTTTTTGTCCTGAATTTCAAGTTCAATCCGTTTGGCTTCGGTAATATCGTGACCTACAAACAGGACTGTTTCGAGTTCATTTTCATTAAATTCGGGAATGGCATCAAAGTTTATAATACGTTCTGTTACTTTTTCTCCGAGATGCATTGGAATTGTAATGGTACTATTCCTTTTGCTGGGAGCTTTTTTCATTTCGCTAAGAATTGTTGTAAAATACTCCCTGAGGGAGTCGTACAATTCTATGTCGCCAATGGTTTTATTTAACAGCTCTGTATTCTTGATACCTATATAGTCTTCGACAATGGGATTCGAATAAAAAAAACATCCATGCATGCTTAGTCGCATAATCAGGTCGAGAGAATTTTCAGAGAGTGCCTGCATCTTGCTTTTCATGCGCTCTTCCTTCTCGGCCCGTTTGCGTTCTGTAACATCGCGGGTATTGAGGATGATACCGTTAATTGCTTTATCGGTTAAAAGATTTCGGCCTGTTGTTTCGAGAAATACTTTTTGGCCATCTTTTTTGAGGTAGGTATACTGGATGGTTAATGATTCCTCCTGGTTCTGAACCAGTTGATTGAACATATTCTTCATTTCGGCTTCACCTTTGCGGGTGAGTCTGTCCATATCTTTACCCTTCATCATTTCGTCGGAGGTAAATCCAAGGATGCTGTTTACCGAAGGAGATATATAAATAAGTTCGAGTTTTTCGTTATAAATGGAAATAATTTCAGATGCATTTTCGAGCAGGGAATGGATTCGTTTCTGAGCGTTTTCAACTTCATGAATCTGTGTTTCGAGCTGTTCATTTGATTTCTGAAGTTCTTCCTGGGTAGCACGCATTTCTTCGGCACTTTGCCGCAGTTGTTCTTCATTTTCCTGAAGTTCCTGGGTCATCTGCCTTGATTCTTCCAGAAGCCGCTCGGTTTTTTGGTTTACACCCAGGTTAAAAATTGTTCGTGCAATTATTTCACCAAGTTCTTTCAGGAATTGAACGGTTATTTCAGGAATTTCTTCCAGGAGGAAGGCAAACTCCATAACACCCATCAGTTTGTCATCCGAGATAAGCGGGAGTATCAAAAGGCTCTGGGGTTTTTTATCCCCCAGGATTCCTGAGGTAATGCTCACATAATCATCAGGAATTTCGGTACGATAAATAATGTCCATTTCGTAGGCACACTGGCCAATCAGGCCCTGACCTATTTTAAATTCCTGGGAAAGATATTTTTTTCGGTTAAATGCATAGGTGGCAATATTGTTCAGGACCTGTTTTTCTTCATCGAAAAGATAGATTGCACCCTGAACCGAATTGGAGTATTTTATGAGGTTTACGATCACCTCATAGGAGAGAATATCAATTTTGTTATAATTACGCAGGATCGCTGAAATTTGTTCTTTACCTGCAGCAATCCAGCTTTGTTCTGCTTCTTTCTGGGTATTTTGTAAAAGGTTATCGCGCATCACAAGCAGCGATTTTCCTAATGCATCGTCGTCGTCAACTTCAAAAGGGGTGGTATAATCGCCGGTACCAATATGTTTGGCAAATTCGGCATTTCGGGCAATTATGCGGTCGCGTTCCTGAATATTTTCAAGGTTTTTTTGTTTCTGATGTTTGTTCCAATTGATGAAGAAATTGGTAAAAAAACCGATTGCAAGGGGTATCAGATCGATAAAGAAGAGTGATGGATTCTTAAGATGAATATCAACCAGGCCGGAAATTCCAAAAGAAATGTTATCGGAAACAAATTCCAGTATCCAGGCAATGACGGGCACCGCTGTACTGATAAGTGTGCATGCCAGCACTATCTGCACTTTCGATTTTGAAGCAAATCGGTTAAATTTACCGACATATCTATTTCGTTATATTAGTGATGTTTTTACCTAAGATTTTACCCAATTCTTTTAATGCTAATTCCAAAGAAGGTTCAACAGTTTTAAAAATGGCTATTTCAATCAAGCCCACAGGGCCATTCTCGCTGTACACAGGAATCATGATAAGATTACGGGGTTTACTGCTTCCCAGACCTGAAATTACAGGAGCATAAGTTTCGGGAATATTTTGAATAACCAATATTTTTTTATCTTTTATGGCCTGACCGGGTAATGATTCACCTTCTCTGAATACCGGGGGATTCTGGTCGGAATAGTAAGCATACCTGGCAACAGGTTCGAAAATATCTTTATCATTCGGTTTATAATAGAATAACCCTGTTACGATATTCAACTGATCGGCCAGATTTTTGAGAATAGACTCGCAATAATCGGGAACGTTCTTTTTTGAGGAAGAAGTAACCAGTTTGATAAATTCATCCTTATCAAAGTTTTCCGTTATTTTGTCATCCGTTTTTTCAAGGATATCTACCACAACTGTTTCATTGTCTGTCATCATTTTCTGTTGAGCCTCCAGTTCAGTATATTCTTTCCTGTATATCTTAAATATAGTAAAATAATACCAGCTGAAAAAGCCCGTAGCAAGAAATATAAGCGCTATAAAAACTATATTATTTCCCTTTGAGACTCCGGAGGAGGAATTGTGCCACATGCCGAAAATAAGTATTATAACCAGCAGTGAAGCAGCATAAACAGCCGAGGATACCAATATTTTGTTTTTATACCATTGCATGAGTTGCTATTTAATTTTTGAAAGATAATCTGCAATTCTGTCGCTGCTAAATACGTAATCAGCCTTAATAAGGTTTAGGGAAGATTCAGTCATAGTGCTTACCTGGCAATCTTTTGGGTCCTGCACAATTGTAAGACCACCCGATTCCTTGACTTTTTTAAGGCCCAGAGCTCCATCCTGATTAGCTCCGGATAGAATAATGCCAATCAGTTTTTCTCTGTAAACATTGGCAGCGGTTACAAAAGAAAGGTCGATAGAGGGTCGGGAATGGTGAACAGGGTCTTCGGTAGATAAAGCTATACGGTTACCCAGTTCGATATACATATGATAATTAGCAGGGGCCAGATAAGCCCTTCCTGGTTTGATCTGTTCCTTATCATTGGGCTCGATAACCGGTATCTTCGATTTCATCATTAAAGCTTCCAGAAAACCTGAGCGCACATGTTTTAAACGGTGAAGACTTAAAAAAACGGGTACAGACAAGTTTGGAGACAAGGAGCTTAGTATCCGGGTAACTACCTGGAAACTTCCTGCTGATCCACCAATAACTATTGCCTTATACATCCGTTACTTCTTTTTATAGATACCTTCGTTTGCATTAACCAGCACAAAATCGTTGACATTATGTAAATTTGCGAGGCATTCCTTTGCTCCTACTATAAGATGCCCCCCTGTTATCAGACTGTTGTGCAGGTTCTTTAAAACCTTGATTTGCAAAGTCGGATTAAAATAGATCATTTTATTTCTATAGAGAATCAGTTTAACTCCTGTAGGAGTGTTATCAAGTTCAGTTTTCTGGATATCAAAAGAAACCTGATTTATCAATGAAATATCCCGATAAAATGCTCCGTCCCGTTCTTTACAGAAATCTGAAAATTTTAATTTCCCGTTTGCACGCTGATAGTTTTCTTCACTCGTTTCAACTTTATGTTGTTTATGAATGCCTGTTTTTATAAAATCAATACTCTTTTTGCTCAGGCAGGTAGCATGAACCTGAACCTTATCGAGTAAATCCAGTTCTCTCAAAACGATACAGAGTGAAAAAAGCTCGTCGCCCGAAACAGCTCCCGGTAACCATATTTTAAACCTTGACGATTCTTTATAAATTTTTGGTAGCAGTTCGTCGCGAAGCAATCTCCATAAAGATGGGTCGCGGAACATCTCAGTGGATGGAACAGGAATGTCGTCAAGAATCTGTTCGAAAAAATCCAGACTTTCCTTTATCCGGTTTATTAGTAAATCGGGATGCCGGATGTTACGGAACTGCATAATACTTTCCAATCTGCGCTTTAACGATGTTAAGGCGTAGTCGGAAAAATCGTAGCCGTATTTTTCCTGAATCAGTTTGATGATATTTCTGGTATCAACAATCCCGACTTCTGTCATGCTTTTATTCTTTTAATTTATGGTTTTCGTATAGTGATTTTAACCTGTCTATTTCTTTGTTAGCCTCTTCAAGTACCTGATATTTTAGTTTTTTCTCAGTTATATCCTGGGCTATAAAATAGATTTTCTGAATCTGTCCACGCTCATCAAGAACGGGAATTGCGGCCGACATGAGCCAGTATTCCTCACCGGTTGGTTTTAGTGCGTCGAACAACACCCTTGTGTTCTTTGCCTTTTTCAACTTCGGCCCAGATAAGATCGAACTGACGAAGTTCTTCTGGTTTAAGGAAATAACGTGCGTTTTTGTTTAATACTTCTTTTTCGAGGTATCCGGTTATTTCGAGATAACTCCTGTTTGCCTTCATAATCGTTCCGTCGGGAGATAATTCTGCCAGAATTACAGCTTTATCGAGGATATTGACAATAGAACTCAACTCTGTTTGTTTTGATTGCAACTGCATATTGAGGCCGGAAACATTTTCTTCAAGGCGAATATTTTCGGTATTATTGGATGCGATTACAAGAATTTTATAGGGATTACGTTCCTGATCGAAGATGGGACTATAATTTTGCGTAAAATAAAATGTTTTATTATTGAAATGTATTTCTTCCTCTCTAACAATACTTCTGCCATTTCTAAGTTCGGTCCATAGATTATTGTAATCGTCGGCCTGCGCAGTAAAATAGCAAATAGCTCTCAGGTTCTTTCCAATAAGGTCGTCGTGATTGCATTTCAGGACCGAGCAATATTTGTTGTTGACTTCGATTATACGGCCATCCATGTCCATTTCCATTACCATGGAAGCATTATCGAGGGCACCTACAATACTCATTATTTCGGCTTGTTTTCTGGCTGATTCTTCCTGGGTAGCCTGAAGTTCCTCCAGGTTTTGCCTCATTTCCTCTTCCTGCTGGGCCATTTCCTCAGCTTGTTTTTTCGATTGTTCCAATAAGTGAGCTGTGTGAACACTTATTTTCAGTGATGCAAAAGTAGAAGCAATGCTTTCGGCCAGTTTTTCGACAAACTCAATTTCATGAGATTCCAGAATACTAAAGGATGCAATTTCAATGATGCCAAAAATGTTTTCATCGGTTTTTAGCGGAACAATAAGCAAACTTCGTGGGATGGCATCGCCCAGACCCGAGGTGATGGTAATATAATCTTCTGGAATATCAGTCATAAAAATGGTAAGCCTTTCCTGTGCACATGTGCCCACCAGTCCTTCCCCAATTTCCACTCTTTTGTTAATATATTTTTTCCTGTCGAAGGCTATCGCCGAAACAAGTTCAAGATGCTCGTCGCCAGGAATGTCATCAATATAAGAGAAAACTCCACCCTGATTGGCATTTAAATACTTCACAAGGTTTTTGATAATCATATCAGAGAGTTCAACGATATTACTGGTTTGGAATCTAAGGATCTCACTAAATTTGGCTAATCCTTCGTTAGACCAGGCCCTCTTTTTTTCTTCAATCTTATATTTGGCATCTTCTTCTTCAGCTTTTCTCATACTAACCTGCAATCCGAGCAGGGCATTTGCCAATGAATCTTCTTTACTTAACGGATTCAATTCGAGGTTTTCGGCTCCTTTTCCCAAGCGTTGTGCAAACTTAACCTTTCCCCGAAGGCTCAGAACAAATTCATTCAATAAAAAAGCGATTTTCCCAAATTCGTCTTTTGAACCTGGATTCATTGGTTCGGGTAACTGCCCTTTCACAAGTTCCTGCAGATAAACAATAATCGCATTGATAGCGGTAACAATACTTTTATAAGTTAAGGAAATAAGCAATAAGATAAGCGATGTAAGCAGAAAAGCAGAAGGACCCTCATCAGAAACTGCTTTTTACATGGGTGTTAATTTGTTCTTCAATTTCAAGGCCCAGGTTTTTTGATTTTGCCGAAACTGTATTAAGCAGATCAAGTTGTTTGCCAATTAATCCTTCGTTTGAGCCATAACCAAGCATTTTGTCTTTGTTCCGAACATTGAGCACAGCCTCAAGGTATTTGTCCAATTCAGACAGAACTCTTAACCGGTCACTTTCGGGTATTCCCCTTGTAAGATTTACATCTGAAGAGGCAATGGAGGCCTTAAGCTTTATTGCTTCGCCTGTTAATGCTTCTATTGTTATATGACTATGATCCAGATTATACCGAAATTCAAACTTCCGGACATTGATCCAGTTTTTTAGCAGAGCAGGATTCTTTAAGGCAGCCAGATAATTCTCCAGATATTCGCCCTGCCTGTACCAGTTACCAGCCCTGCCAGTCTGCTGGAATCCACGATCCATAAATTCCCGGAGCAGTTCCTGATTACCTTTTTGAAACCGGATGATTCCCTGGTTTAATGCTTTTATTTTTCCTAAAGAGAGTGGCTGACCGGTATACCCTGATTTGTCGAGCGAGTCCAGAATAGCCGAAAAACGTTTACTCAAAGCGCCGACAGAATCTAGTAACGGACTTTTTTCTATTTGATAAAGTTCGGGATTGATTACCTCTTTCTCTAAAAACAGATTGAACTGATTACGCATCAGTTCGGGATATAGTTGAAGGTTTTTTATCCGGGAAGCCTGTTTAACAATGTCACCGGCCAAATACCGGCTATTATATATCATTATATAAGAAACCAGGAAGAGCGCGATAATTATAGCGATAATGGCCAGTAGTTTAGCTCTTATGGAATAAAATATTTTGATCATTTTTGGGTTACCTGAGGTTATTGTTTAGTTTTTGTTATTGAACATGGTTATACGCACATTTTCATTAAAGTACACACTATCAAAGAAAATCTTTTTAAATATATAGAAAATGTTTTGTTGTTTGCTCATTTCCATAGTTTAAAGGATTATGGCATATAGGAAAAGGATTCTTTTTTCTGATAAAACTGGCCCACTCTATCGAAACGGGACGAATGGGGTCCCAGTATAGACTCGTGCATACCCAAAAGAAGATACCCGTTGGGATAGAGGTTGTTGTGAAACAGGTCGAAAACCTTATTCTGTAGCTCATAATTGAAGTAAATGATTACATTTCTGCAAAGTATCAGGTCGAATTTTACAAAAAAGATGTTACCGTCTTTAACCAGATCATGTTTTTTGAACACTGGTTTATCAAGTAAGAACTGGTTCATTTTAATTGTATCTTTCGATTTATCGATGGTGAAGTACTTCTCATAGGGAGTATTATGCAGTTCTTCATAATTGTAAGGATTCTCCTTAATAGCCTTATCGAAATTATCGAGATAGTTGATATTGAACCTGTACTTGTAAAATGCCTTTTTTTGCAACCTGCAGTACATCGCTATTGATATCTGTTCCATAAACCTTTGCTTTGTCAAACAAATCCAGTTCATGCAAAAGCATAAGCATTGAGTATACTTCCTGACCTGTTGAACAGCCTGCATGCCAAATGTTAATGCTCTGCTGGTTCTTTAATTTGGGAAGGAGATTGTATTTTAATATTTGCCAGATATTAGGGTCGCGAAAGAGCTCTGTTGTGTTTACAGTTATCTCTTTAACTATTTGTTCGAGAAACACCGGATTATTTTTAAGTTGTGCCAAAAGACCGATTAAGTCGAGCTTATTGTCAACCAATACCTTTGCCAATCTTCTTTTTTAAAGATTTTATCCGAATATTCGGTAAAATCGTAATTGGACGACGATTTAATACCATTAATAAATAAAAGTAAATCCTGATTGGTTATCGTCATATTAATTACTGGAACAAATCCCTTTTATGTTTATTATAAGTATGATTATGCATAAGTAAAACCTCATGCTATAAACTTCCTATCTAAATTAATAAAAAAATAAGAATTTAAACGATGAATGAAGAATCTTTTAGATTATTCGGTTTTGGTTGTTATTTTTCCAAAGCTATTTTTCAACCATTTTGGGAGGATTATGGCTCCGATGATTAAATATGGATAGTAACTAATCAGCCGCCAAAGAAATGCTAATAATACTGAAACTGAGCCAAGTACAGCAGCGCTTACGGGGATAAGATCACCTAAGTATCTGGTGAAAATGTATTCGGAAAATCCGCTGGCACCTGGAGTAGGACTTAATAACATCATATTCGACATTACAAGTTGCCTGGCAAACAAAAGGAAGTGGTCGGATATGACAAAGAAAGCGAGCATTAATGCATTTACAACCCAATAACGTGAAGTCCAGGAAAAAAAGGTTGCCTAAATGCTTTAAACCAAAATCCGAAAGACTCCTTTTTTAGCTGAAGCGAACTTGTTACTATATCCGTACCTGTGAGATATGCATTGTATCGGAATTTTCTTAAAAATGGCAGTTTAAAAAGCCAGAGTAGTAGCCACTTTAATCCACGCGGATTGATGAAAAGCCCATAACTTAGGATAATGGTATAAATCAGTTTGAGGCAATAGCCAATTACGGCAAACCAGATAAATTCTCCGCTTATTCCAACATCGAACAGCCTGCTTACTTTTATAGACAGCAAAAGCAGGGGAAACATCAGGATAAAATATATTTCATCGAGAAACGAAGTAGCCATTACT
>JAAUTT010000070.1 GCA_012031335.1 Bacteroidales bacterium
CTACAATTAATCGTCCACAATACTTTTTCAATGACCGTTGGACACAAACAAATAAAACAGCAAGTCTTCCAAAGGCAGGAGCCACAGCCAATACATGGCAGAGTGATATTTTGATTTTTGATGGTTCATATCTTCGGTTTAAGCAAATACAATTTGGTTATACCATTCCAAAATCTATTACTGACAGAATAAAAATTGGAAAAGTAAGGGCTTATGTTTCTCTTGATGATTTTATTACAATTACCAATTACCCTGGTTTTGATCCGGAAGTTGGCACAAATAATGGACAGAATAATAACTACGGTATCGATAGAGGTTCTTATCCAAATTCGAGAAAAGTGATTTTTGGAGCATCTATTTCTTTCTAAACCTTATTAAAATTAATAGTTATGAAAAATATTAAATACAATAGATTATTTGCTTTTTTAATAACCCTTTTTCTTGGCGTTGGTTGCTCTAGCAACTATTTGGATATCGAACCCAAAGGAGTAATTTCAATGAACTCTTTTTACAAAACTGATGATGATGCCAAGGGAGCAATTTACGCTGTTTATGACATTCTTCAGGGAATGAACGCTGATAGTTGGACTTCGATGTATATGCTTAAAACCTTACAAGCGGATGAGATTTATTGCGGGGGAGCGCGACGGGGAGATTATCCACCATATGAAGAACTGAATGAATTTCGCTATGGATCAAGTAATGCCGTAATAACAAAATTATTTGAACAAAGTTATTGGGGTATTTATCGGGCAAATATGGTTATTGAAAATGTTGCACCAGATTCACCGGCAAAAAAGGTAATTATTGCCGAAGCAAAAGCTTTAAGGGCTTTATTATATTTCGATTTGGTTGATCTCTGGGGAAAAGTTCCATTGGTTCTAATCACCGCCAAGACACCAACTGAGTATAATCAAAAAAGAGCCGAAACTGCTGAGGTTTGGTCTCAAATTGAAAAAGACCTTCTTGAAGCAATACCTGATCTCCCTCTTAAAAGTGAACAAAAAGGCGGGGATGTTGTCAGATTCTCAAAAGGGGCAGCACAAAGCACGTTAGGTAAAGCCTACCTTTTTCAAAAAAAGTATGCAGAAGCTTCAAATATGTTCAAAAAAGTCATCGATTCAAATGAATATGGACTAGAACCAGACTATTCCCGAATCTTAAGAAAAGACACAGAATTTAAGGTTGAATCGGTCTTTGAAATCTCTTATTCTGCTGATAAAATTATGATTGGGGACATATACATGGACTCCGAGACAAAATGAGAGCAATGTTCATTGGCAACTTTGCGCACCACGTGGAGATGGCTGGTATGCTCCCGGAAGCTTTGGTTTGTTGGCAGGTTGGGGGTTATGCGTATCCTACCAAATCCATTTACGACCGATTTATCGAAGCTGGGGATAGTGTCCGCAGAAAATCTTCTATATTAACTGAATCTGAATTAAGTGTTTATGGGGGAAAACTTAGAAATTCGGTATCCGGGAATTCGTTACCTTGGAGTTGTGCGGGATTTATTCGTTTAAAATATGGTGCATGGAAGGATGAAACGTCGGCTTCAACTACCGCAGTACAAGAAGTAAACTATGGCACAAATCTCAGGGTAATTCGTTATGCCGATGTTCTTTTAATGGCTTCCGAAGCGTTTAATAAAAGTGGAAATGACCAATTGGCAATTAGTTATCTTAATCTGGTTAGAAAGCGTGTTGGACTTTCCGATTTATCGGTATCTGGATCAGCCCTGTTTGATGCAATTGTTAAGGAGCGACAACTCGAATTGGCCTTCGAAGGGCATCGGTTCCAGGATTTAAAACGTTGGGGACTAGCAAAACGATATTATCAGAGCAGGGAAAACTAATTCCAGATGGTACCGGGCAGTTTTTGGCGGTACCTGATGCGGGTTTTAAAGATAAGAATATGCTTTTACCAATTCCTGAACAGGAAATTGCTGTTAATCCTCTTGCAAGCCCAAATAATCCCGGATATTAATTAAGATCAAGTAGATTTATAATCAGATGGGTTGGAAGCAGAAATCGAAATGGAGACCATTCTCTTTTGAACAAGCAAAATATAGTTCATCCATAAGCATCGAACTGCGAACGACAAACTAATGTACTTTAACATTGGATTGGAAAGAGAACGGGATTAATTCCCGTTTCTCTTATCTGATTCAATTTTTTAAAACCCTTTGAAATAAATATATTCAAAATAGTAAGGATGAAATTCTATTTAAAATTATGAAAAACCATCAAAAAAGATACCTGTTGCTGATAAGTTCTGTGGCTGCCATTGGTGGATTACTTTTTGGATTCGATACCGCCGTAATATCAGGGACTACCCCATACATTCAACCTTATTTTAATTTGTCAGATATCGGATTAGGCTGGACAGTCAGCAGCCTTTTGTTTGGTTGCATCATTGGCGTATTATTATCTGGTAAACCAAATGATATATTTGGCCGTAGAATAATGCTCATGGCTTCTGCATTTTTATTTATAGTTTCAGCTTTTGGATCAGCCCTAAGTGTTCAATTGGCAACTTTTATAGGATTTCGCATTATTGGTGGGCTTGCTGTGGGAGCTGCTTCAGTCGTGTCACCAATGTATATTGCAGAGATATCGCCTACTGAAAAAAGAGGTCAAATGGTTTCGTTTAATCAATTGGCCATTGTTATTGGAATATTGCTGGCATTCATCTCAAATGCCTTGTTGGTAAACCTTGGCGAAAATAATTGGAGATGGATGTTGGCAGTGATGGGAATACCAGCTATTCTGTTTCTTGGATTATTGTTCTTATCGCCTGAAAGCCCCCGCTGGTTAATTCAAAAAGTGCGTTTAAAAGAAGCTTTAATCATTCTTGAGAAAATAAATGGACCAAGTCAAGCCACTCTTGATTTGGAAGCAATTCAAAATTCAATTCTATCAGAAAAAGATGCAGGTACATATGCAGAAGTTTTTTCTCCCAAAATGAGGCCGATACTACTTGTCGGCATTTTCATTGCAGTTTTCAGCCAGATTACCGGCATCAATTCAATAATGTATTATGCTCCTATAATTTTTCAAAAAATAGGGAATGATGCAAATAGTGCAGTTATCCAAACCGCCTTCGTGGGTGGAACTAATTTAGTTTTTACATTTTTAGCCATTCTTTTGGTCGATAAAATAGGTCGTAAACCATTGCTAATTGCCGGATCGGCAGGAATGATGCTTTCATTGATCGGAATTTCAATTGCTTTCTTTCTGGAAAAGTACGATGGATATCTTATTTTAATTTTTGTATTGATGTTTTGTGCATCATTCTCGGCATCATTGGGCCCTGTAAGCTGGGTGTTGATTTCAGAGATATTCCCGAATAAACTTAGAAGTAAGGCTATGTCGGTTGCAGTAATGTCGATGTGGCTTGCAAATTTTTTATTGATATTGATATTTCCGGCCATGTTGAACTGGCTTGGTGGAGCATCTTCCTTTTTAATATTTAGCATTTTATGCTTTATACTTTTACTTTACACGTATTTCAGGATACCCGAAACAAAAGGGAAAAGCCTTGAAGTACTTGAGGGAATTTTGATTAAGGAGCGACTTTAATAACTACTAAAACAGCATAACAATGAAATTTATAATAAAAATAAAATCATTTAGATTTGCATTTAGCGGCCTTATCCTATTATTATTTTTTCATTCCCAGGTTCAAGCGCAGAACTTAGTTTCGAATCATAGCCTGAACGGTCAATGGGACCTAGAAGAAAGTATTGATTCGGTGAATATACCTAAATCGTTTACGCACAAGGTCGTAGTGCCTGGCCTTACGAATCAGTCTGTTCCCCAATTCAAGGATGTAGACAATTATACTACTTCCGATATAAGGTTTAACCAACTAAATTTCGATGTTAAATTGGAATTATTAGATACAGGAGGAGTTACAATTCAAAAAAGAAAAGCTTAAAGGCGATTCACTTAAAAAGTTTACATTAAGTGCCTTGCCCGCTCTAAATAAAGCCATTGCAAAGCAAAATGAAGATTATGTAAAACTAGCCGATCGTATTTATTAGAAAAATGCTACTGATGCCTCTGAAAATACCATAATTCTTGTTTCTAAATCAGAATTAGATAGTACCAATTACATAAATACACATTCCTGGTCTGTACCAATTATTTATGAAAACCTGATTACCTTTCCCGATTTCTGGAAAAGGAAACCAAAAGTAGTGGCCTTTGAATCAAATTTTAATGATATTAAACGAAATAGCAAGGGGCTTTACTTTACCACAAATGATTTAAGATTCATGTATAATTATGAGGATACCATTTATTTGGAAAATACAAATGTTATTTTAATCAAGCAGGAGGAAAATAATATTATAAGGTTGGAAGGTAACATAGTATTTGAAAAGGATACCTTGACTCTTAAGCGAAATGCAAATCAGATTCCATTAAAGAGAGCTCCTTTAGCAAAATTTATTTTAAAAGAGACCTTGTGACGACTTTAAAAAATCTTTGAACATAAAAAAGAGGCTACCATATCTGAACGGTAGCCTCTTTTCAGTAGAATATAATCCCACTATTTGTTTTCGAAATAATTATAAACATTGAAACATTCCCAATGTCTCATCAACAAAAAAGACTGGTCGTTTTTTGACTTCAAAGAAAATTTTACCGATATAAACTCCAATTACTCCCATAAATATCAATTGTATACTAATTGATAGGATGAGAATTGTAATCATAGAGGTCCATCCCTGAACAAAAACCTGCCCATAAAGAAATGTTTGAAAAGGGAATATAGAAGATATAATATTACCACAAGAAACAATATACCGCCGAAATAAAAAGGAATTTTTAATGCAAAATCTGAAAATGAAAAAAGACCATCAGAAGCTAGTTTCATGGATTGCTTGAAGTTGTATTTGCGTTTACCAGCATGTCTTTTTTGAACCGAAAATGGAAGATTTACAGTTTTAAAGCCAACAAATGGAACAAGCCCCCTAAAAACCTGTGATATTCGGGCATTTGCAATACTGCATTGAGGCTTTTTCTGCTCATTAAACGAAAATCAGATGCATTGGGAGTCAATTTTATCTGGGAATACTTATTAACATATAATAAAGCTATTGGCAAATGCTTTGTATATACCACCTGCCTCTTCATTATCTACTTTTTGAGTGGTTACAACATCATAGCCATCTTCCCAGAGTTTTATCATTTCTGGAATCATTGAAGGTGGATGTTGCAGGTCGGCATCCATACATATTATTGCATCACCTGAAGCATGTTTTAATCCGCAATCAAGGGCTGCCTGATGACCCATATTTCTTGATAAGCGTATACCTTTTAAAAAGGGGAAGTTTTGATTTAAGCTTTTAATCACTTCAAAGCTCTTGTCTTTACTACCATCATCAACTATGATTAATTCATAATTATAACCCAATGGCTCCATTGTTTCTTTAATCTTCTCAACCAATGCCGGAATACAAGCCTCTTCATTATATCCCGGAGTTACTATGGAAATTGTTTTCATAAAAATGTTAGGTTATGTTAAATCTTTAAACTTAATTATATTTATATGGTTATTTTCTATATATTTTTTAATATTTGCCGAAAGAAGAGTTTTAAGTTCCATTTCCCAGTCAAAAACTGAATAAGCCCATGGTAATTCATTCCTGAGATTAATGCTTTCATAACCAGGGTGCATAACAATTTCAACTGATTTGTTATTCGGGATAACATTTAAAATTTTTAGAAATACGTCTTCAGAAATTTTTCCGGAAAATTGCAAACCTATTACTCCATCAGGAGTTTTAATTTTTGATTTGATGGCGGAATTTTTTGCTACTTCGCCCAGTAGTTGAAATGGTATTAAAAATGGGAAACGTGGGGTTAACCATAAATTATTCGGTCTTTCCAGGGAGGGAACTCTTATGGCTTTTATTTCATATTTTTTGGACAGTTTCATGATAATTTTCCATACCCTGGGCATGATATGCATATGTTGGGTGCCATTTAAAAATGGGATTTCGCTAAAATGCTTAAGAAATTCAATAATTTGTAATTCAAGCTCTTCTTCGAGTTCGATAAAATTAATTTTACCTCCAATGTATTTCTTGAGAAATTCTTTCCAATTCCTTGTAAGACAAATATCATTAAAATAGGGTATAGGGTCTGTTATGGTAGATTTAACTTTTCTTAATGAAATGCCTTCAACTATTGATAAATGTATTCCAGTTTCCATTTCGGGATTTTCTTTGGCAAGTTTTATGCCTTCGTTGGTATACGGAGCGTTCATTAGTAAGGCTGTTGAGCTAAGAATACCTTTTTGAAAAGTCTCGATAATTCCTTTATTTATTTCAGGATCTATTCCAAGATCATCTGCAGTAACAATTATTTGTTTAGGCATTGATTCAGTTTTTATTTACTTAAAATTACGTCAATTAATAGTAAAGGTTGGATTAATTACATTAAGTTATAATATTTTTTGGCAAGAATTGAAAATAGAGGGAGGAAGAAATTTATTCTTTCAAGAATTAAGCTAAATGAAGGAAAACCTTCCCATTCAGTTTTAATTTTCATGTTTGAAAATGTATTATCTTTGGAATCTTAAAATTTTATAATGGATACATTAACAATAGTTGAAAGCCTGCCCTATAAAGTTCGTAATATAGATGAAGCTGAATATGGCAGAAAAGAAATTGATATTGCTGAAAAGGAAATGCCAGGATTGATGGCAACCCGGAAGAAATATGCTGGTCTAAAACCGCTTAAAGGAGCAAGAATAACCGGCTCGTTGCATATGACCATTCAAACTGCCGTGCTTATCGAGACATTAGTTGATCTTGGAGCTGATGTGCGCTGGGCGAGCTGTAATATATTTTCTACACAGGATCATGCCGCTGCTGCAATTGCCAAAGCTGGTATTCCGGTTTTTGCCTGGAAGGGTGAAACTCTCGAGGAGTACTGGTGGTGTACTATGCAAGCTTTGTCGTTTCCCGGTGGTAAGGGTCCGAACCTGATAGTTGACGATGGGGGTGATGCAACACTTCTTATCCATCTGGGTTATAAAGCTGAGAATGATGCTTCGGTTCTGAACAAAGTTGCGGGAAATAAAGAAGAAGGTATTATCCTTGACTTATTAAAACATACGCTCAAGGAAGATAATACAAAATGGCATCGATTTGCAAAAGAAATCAAAGGTGTTTCTGAAGAAACAACAACTGGTGTTCACCGTCTTTATCAGATGAAGGAAAAAGGTGAATTACTTTTCCCTGCCATCAATGTAAACGATTCTGTAACCAAGTCGAAATTCGATAACCTTTACGGTTGCCGCGAAAGTTTGGCAGATGGTATTAAGCGCGCCACCGATGTAATGATCGCCGGTAAAGTTGTAGTTGTGTTAGGCTATGGCGATGTTGGAAAGGGTTGTGCCCGCTCCATGCGTTCGTATGGTGCAAGGGTTCTTGTTACAGAAATCGATCCAATTTGTGCTCTTCAGGCTGCAATGGAAGGGTTTGAAGTTACAACCATTGAGGATGCCTTATCCGAAGGAAATATTTATGTTACCACCACAGGTAACTGCGATGTGATTACGATTGAACACATGGCCAAAATGAAAGATCAGGCTATTGTTTGTAATATTGGACACTTCGATAACGAAATTCAGGTTGATAAACTGGAAACATACCCCGGCATACAAAGAGTAAATATTAAACCCCAGGTAGATAAATATATTTTCCCCGAGGGTAATGCTTTATATTTACTAGCTGAAGGACGTCTTGTAAACCTGGGATGTGCAACCGGCCATCCTTCTTTCGTAATGAGTAATTCCTTTACCAACCAAAGTCTTGCTCAACTTGAATTATGGCAAATAAATACGATATCGATGTGTATCGTTTACCTAAGAAACTTGACGAAGAGGTTGCACGTCTGCATCTCGATCAACTTGGTGTTAAACTTACCAAACTTTCAGATTATCAGGCAAATTATATAGGGGTTAATGCTGAAGGGCCTTATAAGCCTGAGCATTATCGTTACTAAATATTAAAAAGGCTACTCAAAAGGTAGCCTTTTTAATTTGTAATATATAAACGGTTTGAATTGATAAAGGTCCTGTATGATTTTAGAGACATGTTAGCAGGACCCTGCAATACCATTGCTTCATCCTCGGTAATAACATATTTTGAACCGCATTTAGGGCAATACAAAATGTTACTGCCTTTTTCAATCTCCACAGCGCTGGTATCGTTAGGGTAATATGAACAGGTACGTTCAAAGGCGAAAAATCTATCCAAATCAGATCTGTAAATCACTATACCCATATATCCACCTGGTTTTGGGCAAATTATAGAATTACCAACCCCCAGATTGGCAAGATCAGTATTTGTATCCAGGATAATATTGACCGGAATGCTAGGTATAACATCATGAATGTCGTTGCAATGAGCCAGGAAAAATAAACTAATTAAAAAAAATAGTATCTTTGGTTTTGGCATATATTGTATTATTGAAATAATTATCAAATATATTAACTTATAATATTCATAATTATTAGATGAAGCCTTTTCTCAGGATAGCATTTTTGATTTTTTCTTGTTGGTGTTCTTGGATTTTCAGAGTCAACACTGCATGCACAGTCCCGAAAGGTAAAGAAAGCAGAGGCAAAAGCTGAAAAGAAGAAAGAGCAGCAGAAAAAGGCTTATCTGGTTTCGCAAAAAAAGGACAAAAAACGCAGGCTGGAGATGCAAACTCCTGAAACCAAAAAACGGATGAAGGAGACTAGAAGAAATGCACGCAAAATAAATGATCAGAAACACCAGCCATTTATAAAACGATTGTTTCATTCAAATAAAAGGAAATAATGAAAGCTGATTCAGGAACATGGGTATACATCATACTAAGTGTTGTTTTTCTTATTATCAGTGCCCTCGGTAAAAAGAAACAGCAACCTGTTGTTGCAAAACATGAAAGTGAAGATGAGGAATTTGATACACCTTCGGATAATGAACCTCCACGCAAATGGCCAAAAAGTCTTGAAGATGTGTTTCCGAAGTTTTGGATATGCCTAAACAGCCGGAGGTGGTTTATAGTAAACCCATAAAAGACGAAAAATTCGAAAAATTTGAGAGATCGCTTGAAGTATACGAAGAAGAAGCAAAATCTCTTGAAACTATTGAAGAGGAAGCTTTTTCGTATGAAACCAACAATAAAAATAATATAAGGATAAAGGAACCTGATCAGCCATTTGTTGTTTATTCTGAAAGCAAAACTGAAGAAAATGTGCCAGTTTTTAATCTAAAAGATATGGATCTGCGGCAGGGAATTATTTATGCTGAAATTTTAAACCGAAAATATTTTTGATTGTTTTAAAATTTGTAAATTGCCTTAATAAATTTTGTAAAGAAAAACATTCGGTTTTTATCATATGTTATATAACTATTTGATTAGAACCAATTAAATAAAATATTATATATTTGTACCTGAAAAAGGGTTCCGGATACCGGGATTCTTTTTTGTTTTTTAATAATCAATCAAAGGAGGTTACTTAATGGCAACTGTTTCATATTTAACTGAAGAAGGTTTGCGTAAACTTAAGCATGAATTGGAAAGCTTAACTAGCGAAAGACCCAATATTGCCCATCAGTTGGCTGAAGCTCGTGATAAAGGCGATCTTTCAGAAAATGCAGAATATGATGCCGCTAAAGATGCACAGGCAATGCTGGAATCTAAAATAATGAGGCTGGAAGAGATAATAGCTAATTCGCGCGTTATTGATGGTTCACGCATTGATACTGATAAAGTACAAATTTTAAGTAAGGTTAAAATCAAAAACCTTAAAACAAATTCCATTATGGAATACTTCCTGGTTTCAGAATCCGAGGCAAATCTAAAAGAGGGGAAACTCTCAGTAAATACACCAATCGCAAAGGGATTAATTGGTAAAAAGATGGGAGATCAGGTTGAAATAACTGTTCCTTCAGGTAAAATGGCTTTTGAAATTGTCGAAATAAACCGATAAATCAAAAAGTAGATGGCTACCATATTTTCAAGAATAGTCAGTGGCGAAATTCCTAGTTATAAGATAGCTGAAGATGATAATTTTTATGCATTTCTCGATATTAGTCCTTTAGCTAAGGGTCATACACTGGTAATTCCCAAAATAGAAGTGGATTACATTTTTGATATAGATGATGATCTTTTGGGGAAGATGTTTTGATTTCGAAATGACTGGCTATTGCCATAGAAAAGGTCATACCCTGCAAGCGGATCGGAATTGCCGTGATTGGTCTTGAAGTCCCTCATGCGCACATTCATCTGGTTCCACTCAATGGGGGAAATGATATCGATTTTTCTAAGCCTAAAGTAAACCTTACCAAAGAAGAATTCGAGCTTATTTCTTCCAATATAAAAGCACAATTTTAATTATTGTACCCGATCGGGATTTTTGCTTATAAACTCCTTCCAGCTTTTGGCGCTTCCTGAATTGCTACTTCCGGGTTTATTCTGAAAATGGTGGCAAACCGCTGCCGCTAAACCATCTGTAGCATCCAAATCGTGTGGCATTTCTGAAAATCCCAGCATTTTTTGTAACATAAAGGCAACCTGTTCTTTACTTGCATTACCCTGGCCTGTAATAGACATTTTTATTTTTCGAGGGGCATATTCAAAAAATAGGTATGGAACGTGATAAGGCTGCTGAAATGGCTGTTCCTTGCGCCCTTCCAAGTTTTAGCATCGATTGAATATTTTTGCCATAAAAGGGAGCTTCAATAGCAAGTTCATCAGGCTTATACCTGTCGATTAATTCAACTGTTTGTTCAAAAATTTTTTTTTAGTTTTACAAAGTGGTCGTCAAGTTTTTGCAAATCTATTACTCCAAAAGCAACTAATTGAGGTTTCCGGGATTCAATTTTCAGGACACCATATCCCATGAGACTGGTTCCAGGGTCAATTCCAAGAATTGATTTTTTCGGTTGCTA
>JAAUTT010000071.1 GCA_012031335.1 Bacteroidales bacterium
CTATGGTTCGATTGGGAGTTATTACCGTATAATTAAGCCTTATTGCGAGTTTCAGATTTCAATTCCACTATGGTTCGATTGGGAGCCGTGGTAAATGTAAAAAATAATGGGTGTACCACAGCTATTTACACCCATTATTTGGTTGAATTACTCCATGAAAAGCGTCGATGAGTAATTCTATAAAATATACCGGGGATCGACACTCCCCGTAAACCATTGTTTTTCATCATGTCAAAGAACTTGTACTTTAGTCCTTTTAATAATTCGAGACTTTTGTCTATTGGAAAATTGACAGTCGACAACTTTCAAAGCATCTGATCAGCCTATTTTTTCATTTCCAACTATTTCCTTGTCTAGCCATTTTTCCTGTCGGCTTTTAAATATAATCAAACTGTCGCATGATTCATCCATGATTTTTGTGGCACTCATTTTCAATTCCAGAAGTTTAACCTCTGTAATCTCTCCTTCAAAAACAGAGTTCTGAATCCAGTTCAGATATTTCCGGCAAAGCTTTAGCATTTTGCCAACCCGTTTCTCTCCTATATCGTAAACCAATATCACATACATTCACCACCACATTTTAAAGGGTTTGTAAGTTTCGATACCTAATAAATGCTTAGAAAGTTTAAAACATTCCAATCTTACGAGGTATTTGTAACTAACACTTCTTTTCAGAGTTCTGTGCTGAATGGTCTCACTCAACCGTTCTTCAAAAGCCTGGACAAAAATCTTTTTCCCGGTTTCGTTTAACAAACAGCAGTTCAAATTTCGATCAAAGTGCTTTTCTTGAATTTCTTTTTTATTAAGTACCTTAAATATCACCCTATCGACCAATAAAGGTTTAAATATTTCGGCAATATCCAAAGCCAGAGAGAATCTTCGTTCTCCGGGTGAATGGAGGTAACTGATAGTTGGATTGAGTTGGGTCTGGTGAATGGCTTTGAGACATTGACTGTAACACATCATGTTACCAAATGAGATCATTGCATTTACTTCATTTTGAGGAGGCTGTTTTGTTCGGTTCCCCATCTCAAAGTCATTTATAATCAAACTAAAAGCTTCGTAATACATATTGCGGATATTCCCTTCAATCCCCATCAACTCGTCTGATTCTTTTGTATCGTTAATTTTACTGCTATAGGTCTCGATAATGTCTATCAGTGGTTCAGTGTCCTTTCCCCGGTTATTATAATACCGCAAGTTCTTAATTATATTATGAGAAGCACCTTCTATAAATTTCTGCGCAATGATCATCTTTTTTATTATCTGTAAAATTTGTGGTTGTGCCAGCAACATTTTACCTGATAAAAGATAATCTTTAGGCATAAAGGAACCAGTGTAGTTCTCGTAATAATCAAAAAATGTACAGGAATATCACTTTTTCCAAGGAAATTATATAAGGCGCTATTCGCCTGGAGTGATCCAAAAACATATAATTCTTCAACTCCTTCCACGGGAAGATATTTTGGAGGTTGTTCCTTTCCATCTTCATCCACTGGTGTAAAGCAAAGCGTATTATCTTTTCGCTCGAGACGGCGGGATTGATAGGTAATAAGTCTTTTCATATTTACAAAATTCTTATTTCAATAGTCATATGGAATATACATGATGTTTTTGTACATACCTCATTGGTGTTCTCTTCGAATCCATGGACATTTCATAGAAAATAATTATAAAATGGGAGTTTGTGAATTGGTGACCATATGAAAACTCACCAATTCTCAACCTTACGAATATTACTCCTCCCAACTCCAGCAAAAATCGAAGTAACTGCAATGCTTACAAAATTTTTGTTCTTTTCTGGTGGGACATATGGCTGATTCAATAATACTTTTGATTAAGATTTCATCATTCTTAATCTTTTCCCGATCAGCATCGGTGAACAACACTTCGCGTGTTTCACGAAGTTTAGGATATTCAAGAATGCCTGTTACTCCTTCGATCCCATTTCGTTCCATGAATTGCTATGTAATATTTAACCTGCCATTCGTGTGCATCCTCGTGACTATCACTCTTTTTTACCTCGTGCACTACTTTGTTTTTGGCATCGTAAAAGTCAATAACTATCCCTTCCAACTTTACTTCGGTGTATTTCTCGGAACGCTGAGGATAAGAATTCTCGTGAATAAGCTTGCCTTCGTAGACCAGATCGGATGTGTGTTCCATGTTGATGCCGTTGGCAAAGAGCCATAGTTTGCGGTGGCAGACCATGTAGTAATTGAAATGGGTTCCGGTAATCATCTTGAAAATTATTAGAAGCCTTTAAAGAAAACTAGGTGTGATACCATGGATGCATTATCTCTTTCCGTTTGAATAGGCTTTCGATGAGGTTGACATGGCCTCGCTCCTGTTTGTTGAAGCCCTTGGATATCTGGTAAACATCCTGTGAAAAGTGTCTGATACCGGGTCTTTAGAAGCTTTTGCATCTGGCAGATGCAAAGCTTCTAATTGGGAATGAGGCTTTTTTTACCCTTACCAGTTGGTGAAAATGGTTAGGCATCAAACAAAAAGAATACACCTCAAGCAATTTCGACATATGTTCATCTAGCCATTGTAAGAAACCGGCTGTACTCGAAGGTGTAAAACATCTGATCGCAATTGTTACCACTGTTAAAGAGGTGGTAAAACATTCCGGGGTACAGGGGGAGCTCGAAGAGTTTCATAAATTAGGGTTTGACTTTAATTCAATTGATTTTCGTAATCAAAAACTTGCATCAAGGCTATAAGTCTTTGTTCAGCTTTTTCGAGGGCATCGGCTGCTTCTTTTTTAGTAATAATATATCCTGATGCATTTAAAGAAACGAATGAATCGACACCATTTAAATTTTCTTCGATAACCGGAGTAGCCCTGTTTTCATCTTCCTCACTCAGTTTTGCACGGATGCTGCCAGCAATAAGATTAGCATTGTCACTTATAGCAACAGCCAGTGTTTCCATAAGACTAAAGGTACGTGATTGGTTGGAGGTTATTTGCCAATCGATAATAGCCTTAGCAAGAGCGGGAATTAGTTTCTCACGCAAAGGTTTGGGAGCTACCAAACATTTGCCAAACACATTATTCGATTCAACCCAACCAGCATTGCGAAGCTTCTCCTCAGTAGCTTCATTAATTTCAGGTTCCAATGGATTTAACAATACACAGAATAGACGGCGTAAATCAATAGCCATATCTTGAATAAAAAGGCCTGTAGCCCTACCTGTTGGTGGAATCCACTTTCTCGAAAGACTTCGATCTTTTCCCATCAGGAATGCGGTTATTTCTTCGTCGGATAATTTATTTCCATTGGCATCACGTACAATAACTTCGTTATTGGAACGAGAGGATCTGTCAAATGATGCATTTTCCGTTGGTATCCCTGCAAGTAATGGATGCAACCCTCTCATTGCAGAAATCGAAAGTGGGCTTCGTCTTTTTATTGTCCTTTCTGCTCCCCCTTTGGCAGCTTTCATCCAACCACCAAACAGTTGGTCGGCATACGAGGGGTCGCATGTGGCGTAAACTTCCCCCTCTTTCAATTCATTTTGCTTTGTTACATCGAATAGAAACGTGGTTGGAGAAGGTACTTCATTTAGAATAGAGGACAATTTATCAAGTAAAGAATGCTTAACTTGCTGACCGCTTGAATAAGGTACACGTGTTTTAAACTGCGGATCGTAATAATTCTTTTGCCCATCTGCTACACAGAATACAGTATGCTCAGCATGTTTTAATGTCCGGATATAAATAGTATGGCTCATAATTGTATATTTTTATTTGTTAATATTTCTTTCAATATATGCGTAATCGAATTTCAGGAGAACAATAAAATAACCAAAATCTTCATTGCTCATCAGATGCACACGATCGCGAAAATCAATTAATGACTTGGCATTACTAGCTTCAATGTCTTTTACAACATCAGCAAGTGCCGAAATAAATTGCTTTTTAGTTTTAGCTTGTAAAACGTCAATTTCAACGCGGTTTTTTCGTTCGGTCTTCCCTTTGGTATCCGTCCGATACTCATAAAGGACTTGAGCAATTTCTTTAGAGTACTCAAGGTTTTCTTCTTTGTTTTAGTAATCATAACTAGTAACCAAGTTTTAAATGTTTTATATTCTAATTCTTTTTATTGTCCTTTTCAGCATTCCCTGTAAGCTTTAGATTTGGCGATTTATCAGACTTAAAGTATTCGCGCAAGCCTTCTGGTTCTAATGCCTGGAGGCCTATCGCCCCTAATTCGCAAGCTCGTTTAATATGAATCCCATACAACTTTTCGTACCCACTTGCATCCTGTAAAGCTGCATTTTCCCCAAAGAGATGAACATACATTTCAATAAGCCGACGGGCCTGTTTAAAATAAAATGGATAAAAGCCGAGAGTTTTATTCGTTTGACCTAAAGAATACACATATCCCGTTCTCGATTGATCAGGATATTTTCTCGAAATGCTAAAAAACAATTCGTTCCAACTACGGTATTTACTTCTACTAATTGAGCATCGGAGTGGAATATTTCTTTCTGAGTAAGAAAGCTAAAGTCAAACTGTTCGTTGTAATCTTTACCCAGATAAAAAGTTAACCACTGCCCGTTCCATGTGTTAATTTGATTACCCCGCATCCTTTCTAGGACAGTATCGTTCAAATATTTCCTATATACTTTCCATCCCTCAAAAGTATCAAGCAACAATGGCCCATCGTTATAATAAATGGAATACCCGCCAGCAACACCAATACCCAAGCCTCCTCCAATCCAGGAATAATAGATATCGTCACTGCTAACGTCAATAATTAAATCAGTAACTAACCCAGATGTAGTTGCGTATTCCGAACTTTCATTGGCTGCAAAACCAATAGCAATACTTGCATCTTTACACCCTTCAGAAACTTTTTTATGAAAATCACTCAGCTTTTCAACACGTTCATTTTTGCTAAGGGTTTCAGGTTTTTGTCCCTTCTTCATTTGAACAAACGGTGAATTTGTAACCCATTGCATGTATTTGTTATGATTATAAAATGTTTCAAAATACACTTCATCAAAAAACTGCTTAGGTGTATAATTATCAATTATATTTCTCATTGAACGCCTTCAAAAATGTACGGCCTATGGTTGCGGCAATCATATTTTATGTTTTATATAAATTCAAATGTTTTTTGCTTTCTTAAAACTGCTTGTATCCAGCCCAAATTCATATGTATAAGCCTCATTTGGTATAATAAAGGGCTTGTTGCCTTTTGTATGCTGAGGATGTTTACACACTGCCCGGAAACGTACTGGTATTTCGTACTGTAACTTATCTTCGCTGTTCGCTTTATTATATGGCTCAATATCGGATTGGCAAATACACGAGACCGAATCAATTTCGAGTAATTCAAACAAGTATAGATTTAGATGTATGGGTGAGCATCTGAATGTTCCAGCTCCCATCTTCCTTATACTTACAATGTTCTTCAATTACTTTAAAATCGATGTTTGGAAAAACAACATCAATTTTCCGTTGTAATTCTGTTTCATGCAGTATCTCTCCATTTGGTAGTATTTCGAAACTACGCTGCAATACATCCAAACTGTAAGGCTTAGCATCCGAAACCTTCTCAGGTGGAGCAATTACATAGATTGGTTTGTAGGTATTTAAAGTTTCGTTACTTCGTTTGCGGTGAACCCGGCCAAAACGTTGGATCAAAGCATCCAACGGCGCACATTCAGTTATCATTAAATCGAAACTAATATCAAGACTTACTTCTACCACCTGAGTTGCTACCACAATACAAGCTTTGTCTGATGTATTAAAACTGATTGGTAGGATTTCCGTTTTCATCCTTGCCTATAAGCAATCGTTCTTTTGTGTCACGGTCGCCTCTTTTAAACCTGCTATGGATAAGCAATTGCTCTACCTGTGGGAAAAGTTCCAGGAGTTGTTTGTTATAAAACTGCGCATTTTGCACCCTATTAGCAACAACCAATATTTTCTTATTTTCGGTTAAAGCTTTTGTTATTATTTCTAGTGAATTCTCCCAGACATCAATTTTGTGTATCCTATGTCGGTCAAATTTCTGTAATTCAGCCTCTGTAATGTTTAACTTCCATACATTTTCACAACCCAATATTCCAATAAGTTGATTATACAGCGCTGTTGGCATGGTTGCGGTTCCAATATGAATTCGGCACCCAAGAGATTTAAGTACAGATACAACCTTCAAAACCAAGGCTTGCGTAATTTCAGTATAACAATGAATTTCGTCGAGCACAACATCACACCCTTTAAGATCGAGTATCATGGCTTCATATCCACGCATACCAAAAACTATGGAAGCCATTTGATGTGGTGTAAGCACTTTTATCGATGAACCTACTAATCCCTGTAAAGCCTTTTCTTCAAGCGAACGATTTTTCACGGCTATCCTTGATGAAGAATGCAAAAGTCGAATATCCAATCCCGGATTAGCTTTTTGCAGATCGATCTTCACTCTTTTGTACATTGCATTGATAGAAGCCTGAAAAGGTAGAGTGTAGAACACTCTGCCTTTACACCTCCTAAATAGATAATCGGTTTTTCCCGCACCAGTGCAGGCTACCACCATTGTATAGGGCAACACCGAATCGGATGATTCCTGCGATAAAGGGTATAATTCGTCAACACGGTTAAAAAAGTCCAGATTAGGTGTTTTAAATACATTATTCAAATGTTTGTCGAGATCAATTGTAATGGCCGACGCAAAATGATCGGCTGCCATCAGCAAGCCTCGCCAATTGGAGAATCCATTGATTTTAATAGCTTGTTCGCAATAATCAATGACTTTATAATAATTAGATTCAGCATCCTGGCTACTTAACGGTTTTGTTTTTATCCCAAATGCCCCCAAAATAGTTAGCGCATCGGCACTCCACGCTTCAAAACCCTGAAAGTGTAGTTTAAAGGAATTGGCATGCTCCTCTTCCAAATCAAGAATTCCTCGGTGTTTTGTATCAAAGCGTATCGATTTATGATGACCAATCACCATTTCAATTAATGCAGGGTGCAATCTTTCTTCAAACAGGGATAGAAAAAAACATGAGGCAATTTCATGCCGAAAAGGTTTTTCATCGTGCAATTCATTGGCAAGACGCTGTTGAAAAATGGTGCTCGTTTTACCAATATCATGTAATACAGTCCCTAAGAACACAGTTTGTTCATCGAACTCCAAATGTTTGGCTAGTGTAACTCCAACCCTAGCAACGGAATCAAGGTGTTGATGCAAACTTGTTTGCTCAGGAGCACCCTTTGCCAAAATATGTTCGCAAACCCATGCCATTAATATATCTGTTTTACAGGATTACCAACTGTTTTAAGCCACCCATACATAGGTTGATTGTTGTTGAAACGATTGTATCCGACCATAAATGAATGTTCGGTGCGCTCAAACACTAGTTCGAAACCATAAAAACGGTCTTCATCATTATTAAATTCAAATTCGGTGGTTTCAATTATTTTTTCTTCCGGAAACAACAGGTCTTCGTTCCTGCACAGACAAATATGCTGTGTTGATGCCACCTCGGCATCAATTATACTATCAAAACACAGGTATAAAATCGGATTGATTAGTATTCCTCGGGTTAACACTGCGTAAGGTCTTTCATAAGTCTTGGCTTTCCCCCGTCCTTTTTCATTCCACCCACGGGGCTGAATCTGTTCTTGCTGTTGGTTTATAGATCCATAGGTCAACCTGTAGCTTTTAATCTTTTTTATTCCATAACATTCAGGAAGTAACTCAGGGAATAACTTACACTCCATCCCAAATAATTCCGATTCTGTTAAAAATTGCTGACTATATGTTTCACTATCTCGCACGGCAGTCCAAGGCTTTATAAAACCAAACGGACCCGAATATTTAACTACATACATAATTATCTTATTTTATGGCACCAAATCCAATTCCAGTAGAATTTCCTAATCCAACATTCCAGGCAAAAAGCTTGGTTTCAGGCATTGCTTTTACAATTACAGAGCACCAATTCGTTTTATTTTTCACTCCTTTGTAAGTAACCATCTTTGTATCAGCATGTGAATAGGATAAATCGAACTTTACTTCCAAGGATTCATCCATTATTCCAACTTTTTGCATTTTTGTCTGCAAAGTTTCTTTTAGATATTGTGCTGATCTTTCATCGCTAAATAGGATATGTTCAACTTTATTTTCAGACCTTCTTTTAATGAAAATGGGACTAGCTACATAAAATTGCTCTCTCTCAGATAAATCTGGGTCTTCTTCTATTATAATCTCTTCAACACTTAAACCATCAAATAATATAGGATCTATCCGTATCCCAGATATTAATTGCTTTATTAATGAAGCATCATATGCACTAAAAAAGAAGCTGGCAAAACGATCAAATTTAAGTCCTTTTGTGGTTGATTTTCCTCCTTCCAACCTTGAAAAAGAATATAATGAAAGATCTCCATGTAGGTCATTCCATCCTAACCATTTGTGTATGGTTCCAACTACTAAATGTTGATGATCGAAAGGGATTATTAGGTCTTTTGCTGTTAGTTTCAAATGAATTCTCATGAGATTTATTTTATTTCATGTAGTCTATTAAAAGTTATCTTGCCCATATTCCGCAAACTCCGCGCTTCCAAAATGTAAAGTTTTATATATCCAACCGGAGATTTCGTATTGGTTGTTAATAGGTATAATATTAAGATTGTTTTTTGGTTGTAATGTTATCTTAAATCGCATGTGTCGGTAAAACAAGATTTAAATATCAGGTAATTTATGCCTAAATATTTAAAAAAACCAAAATATTTGTAGTTGTTAATATCTTTTTTTATACTATTCGAAGGATAGTCAGACGGAGTAATTAATTATTATATCACAACCATATATTAAAGAAAATTAGGCGAGTAGCTATATCCTTGAGACCTGATGTATGAGAATAAATTGTCGCCATGTATAGCGACATTTCTCAGAGCTCAAGTATAAATGGGGCTTGGTGAGACAAAATTTACATTTATAGTCCCTTTTTCTTTTTGGTTTTGATCACTGATAACTGAGAAGTGTTTTTTAGTTCGGCTTCCAATTTATTTTCAATGTCCAGGTTTTTTAAGTTATCATCCCTTTTAATTTCAGGAATAAGGATAGTATTGGAATTAGCTTCTTCAAAAGCATTTATGCCTTTAAGAAAATCATATACCTGGTTAAAATTTTCTCCATTAATACGACTACTTAAATTATGGGCCTTTTCCAGCATTTTGATATAGACTTCCGAGACATGTTGATTGGTTAGTTTTTTAAGAGCCAATATATAATCATCTCGAAAAGATGTAATAATAAGTATTTTGCTTTGATTGTCCCTGGTAAGTTCGGAGTTCATGAAAATCCTGGCTATTCGCCCATTTCCATCATTGAAAGGATGGGTCTCTGCGATCAAAAACATCATATAGGCAGCTCTTGCAAATGGCTCCTGAAGGGCATTATAATATTCAAATCCTTTTTTAAGAGTACCAATTACAAGTTCTGGCTCAACAAATACAGTATTGCCAGCTACATTTACCCTTTCTTTGAACATGCCCGGGCTAAATTCAGGCCTGGCATTTAAAAGAATTTTATGACGGTATTTTAACAAATCAATAAAATCGTCTGCATTATTAGGAATGACAGATAATGCCTTTTTATCACTTACAATTTTATAGGTCCCTAATACATCATGGGAATCATTTACCCTAGATGGCATTGGCAAGCCACTATCTACAATTTGTTTTGCATCTTCAACTTGAAATTTTGTCCCTTCAATATAATTAGAAAAGTAACTTTCAAAAAATCCAAAGAGCTTGTAAGATTTTAAATTATCATTTGCATCCGGTACCCTTTTAAACATTTTGCTTTGTAAATCAAAAAAGAGCTTCTCAAACAGGTGAATACGGTTTATGTCAAAAGGAATTCTGTTAAACCTGGCTTTTCCCACATCGCTTTTTAATTTTTTTATGCTTTTTGTTCCCATCATAGCACCAATAACACCGTCAAGTTTTGAAAACTCATTAGTCATTGAAAGTTGATGGGCGATGAGCCTTGATTTATCACGAATTTGGTTTAAGTACTCTTCCCCATGGGTTCTAAGATACATCTCGAGTTTTTCTTCTATCTGTTCCCGTGAAAGACTTTTTGAGGGCTTACCTTTTGATATCTGCATATTTTCAAGAAGCGCCCTTTCACGTTGAGAAAATGCAGCCCCAAACATATAGCCGTCTCCCGTAATGGGCCCAAAACCCTTAAGAAGGTTTACGGTAACGCCAGGTAATTGGTATTTATCAGTATATTTTGAAGTAACAAAAATATTATCCTGAAAAGGTGCCAATTCAAAGGCACTACGATGGGAAATTAGGCTACCAGGGAATTTTTCAGCAATGATTTGAAATAAATTTCGACGTATGATATCTGAAGGATCAGCCTCAAAGTTTGAAGTATAAATTTCGGCTGCAATTTTCATAATAAGACCTTTGGATAATAAGGATTGTATAGATTTATACTTATCTCTGCCAGTAAAGTATATTTCATCTAAAAGGTTAAAATCTCCCATAATAAATCATTTAACCCCAAAAATAGTCAATATTTCCTAACATAAATCTTAATATGGTTAAAATCTCCTAAAATAGACTTATCTCATTTATTTTATTCAGACTTCCAGCAATCTCATTTAAAGCATCTGGTATTGTACCCGTAATTATGGTGGAAAAGCTTATCTTGGGGTAATACCAGCATCCGTGTTCTAATCCGCAAGTAGGTGGTTAAATAGCAGTAAAGCTGCGTTTTTAAGAAAGATTTCCTCGGTTAATCCTTTTTATTTCTTTTACAAATTCACTAAAGAAATAGGTAAGATACAGGGCTACAAATAAAGAAAGGAAAAAACCTATAATTCTAACAAGAAGCAGTTCTTGTGAAATATCACCACTATCTGACATTGTAATTGAAAATGGTATTAGCCTGTATTCAACCAACCAAAAAGCAAG